>VGYV01000004.1 GCA_016872855.1 Planctomycetota bacterium | reverse complement strand
CCCGTCGCGGTCGGGGTCAATCACCAGCTTCAGCGGCGACCAGGTCCGCCCGTCGTCGCCGCTGGTGGCGAGCATTACGTAGTTGTGGCGGTCCTCGGTCACTCCGCCGCCGTACCAGGCGGCCCAGAGCCGGCCCTTGGGCGAGCGCTCGAGGGTCGGGATGCCCTGGAACATCCGCACGCCGGCGGCGTACTCCGCGCCGGGCGTGGTGTTCAGCGGCGAGGGGGCCAACGCAACGTCGTCGTCCATGCGCTTCTCTCCCGAGAACACTGGGGTGATGAGAAGGGAAACCAGAGCCGGCCCGAAGTCCATCACGAGCCGGGCGCCACAGGAATGCATGCGAGGCTCCTGGAGGCGCGGACACGGGACGAGTATGCCCGCATCCCGCCGGGAAGTCAAGGCGGCGCTGGCGAAGAGGGCTCGCCGCTGCTACACTATGCGGACCACATCGAGCAACCGGGGTGAGAGATGATTGCGCACGATCTAGCGGCATTCGCGATGTTGTTCGGCGTCGTGTGCCTGGCGGCGGGCGCGGCAGAGCGCCGCCCGCCACTGCCTGCCGAACAAGTCGCCTTGTCAACAGAGCACGCGGCCATCTATGGCGTGCAGAAGCAAGGCGCCCCGAAGGCGCCGATTCGCCTGGCCAGCGGGCCGCACCTGTTCCTCGACGACTACCTCATCGAATCCAGCGAAGGTGTCACGCGCAAGGTCAACGTGCCGGAGCGCGACCCCGCGATCCCCAGCCCGCTCGTGACGGGGAAGGAGGACGGCTGCTTCCAGCCCTATATGACGGTGCTGCGTGACGCAGCGACGGGCCGCTTCCGCATCTGGTACGGCTGCCGACGCGAGGACCGGAACATGGGGGCATCCCACGTCGGCTACCTGGAATCGCCCGACGGCATACGCTGGCTCCGTCCCCACCGCGTGCTGCGCGACCCCGCCCCAATCCAGTTCGGGGCGAGCGTGATTGACGAGGGGCCGGGCTACGCCGACCTCCCTAAGCGCTTCAAGCTCGGCTGGTGGCACGGCGGGGGCCTCTGCGCGGCCGCCTCGCCCGATGGCCTGGCGTGGACGCCGCTTGCCCCAGGCGTGGTCCTCCCCCACAACCACGACATCACGGGCATCGCCCGCGACCCCATCCGCAACCGCTACTTCGCCACGGCCTCCGTCTACATCGGAGGCCCCTGGAAGGGCCGCCGTCGCGTGACAATGCAGAGCACGAGCCAGGACCTCCTCACCTGGACCACGCCGCACCACATCCTGGTGCCCGACCCGAAGCTTGACGAGGGGGAGACGCAGTTCTACGCGATGGACGGCTATCTGGCGCGCGGCAGCCTGCTCATTGGCATGGTCAAGGTGCTCCGCGACGACCTGAAGGCCGACACGCCGCCCGACCCGCCCGACCAATACGGCATCGGCTACACCACCCTCGCCTGGACACGCGACGGCGAGACCTGGGTGCGCGACCGCACGCCTTTCTTCGACCGCGACCCGCGCAAGGGCGCCTGGGACCACGCCCACGCCTGGGTTGACGAGCAGCTCCCCGTCGGCGACCAGGTCTACCTCTACTACGGCGGCTACAAGCGTGGCCACAAGGTCAACCGCTTCGAGGAGCGGCAGATCGGCCTCGTGAGGATGCGCCGCGACCGCTACGTCGCCCGCGAGGCGGGAGACAAGCCCGGGCGCCTCGTCACCCCGCCCCTCATCCTGGACGCCGAGGCAATCACCCTCAACGTCGCGGTCGAGGGCGGCGAGGCGAGGGTCGAGATCCTCGACGAAGCGGGCAAGGCGATCCCCGGCTTCGCGACGCAGGACTGCTCGCCCATCGCCGACGACTCCCTGGCCGCCCCGGTGGCCTGGAAGCTGTCCCTCAGCACAGTCCGGGGGAGGACCATTCGCCTGGCGTTCGCCCTGCGCAACGCCCGGCTTTTCGCCTTCGACCTCAAGTGAAATGGGCATGTGGTCCGCCTCGGACACAAGCTCGGCTAACGTGGCACTTACTACTCTGGCCACAAATCACGTAGCGCGCGTTCGGAGTGCGGGCTTCAGCCTGTACGCCCAGATACGGCCTGAAGGCCGCACTCCAAACAGGACTCTCCCTTCGGGCACCGTGCCTGAGGTGCTACATGATTTGTGGCCAGAGTAGTAGCGCAGGAGTGTGGCCCCCATTCCTGGCGCTCTGGGGTATTGGCAAGCTCCAACCCTCCCCCTACCCCCTCCCTGGTAGGGAGGGGGTTAGGACCCCTCTCCCTTGTAGGGAGAGGGTAGGGAGAGGGTCGGGCTCAGGAGCTTCCAGCAAGCTCACCAGAATCGGGGGCCATACTCTTGGCGCAGGCCGCCCCTGTGTCGGAGAACCGCGCGCTGCCGCAGTGTGCTGCGTGAGAAATGGCTGTCTGGCGGGCACCGGTAGGGGCGGAACGAACATTGCGGAGTTGAACAACTCTGCAATGTTCCTCCTGCCACTGGCGCACACGTCCGGGTGCCCAGCGGGAGCGTCCGAAATGGACTAGGCCGAAGTGAAATGAGCAGGCTCGCGCGATTGTGCGAATGGATGGCGGGCCGGCGCTACCGGGGGCTCCTGGTCGCGCTCGGGCTGCTGCTCGCCTCGCCCTCGCTCTTCATCGGCCTCCAGACCGATGACCTGATGATTCGCGGGGCAGCGCTCCGCCTCTCCCCCGCCGAGGGGGTCCGCCGCGGGCCGTGGGAGCCGTTCACCTTCTTCAACGGCGACCCCGCGCAGAACCACGCGCTGATGGATAAGGGCTACGTGCCCTGGTGGATGTATCCGCGGGCCCGGGCCGCCTTCTTCCGCCCATTGGCCGCGTTGACGCACCTGCTCGACTTCCGCGTGCTCGACGACTGCCCCGCCCTCATGCACGTCCATAGCCTGCTCTGGTTCGCCGCGCTGCTCTGGACGGCGGCGACGCTCTATCGGCGGCTCATGGGCCACAACCCCCCTCCCTCTCAGGGAGGGGGAAGGGGGAGGGTTGGGGCCTGTGCCGCCCCAGGGCCCAACCCTCACCCGCCTCGCGGCCGAGGCGGCCTCTCCCTGGAAGGGAGAGGGGTCAAGGCACCCCGCTCCCTCGCAGGGGTCGAGGGTAGCACAGGCATCCCGCCTGTGCCGGCCGTGCTGGCGGCGCTGCTATTCACACTCGACAACGGCCACGCGTGGCCCGCGGGCTGGCTGTCGAACCGCAATGCGCTGATCGCCGGTGTGTTTGGCTTCCTGGCTATCCTCGCCCATGATCGCTGGCGGCGCGACGGCTGGCGCCCCGGCGCGCTCCTGGCTCCGCTCGCCCTCGCCGCGGCGCTCCTGGCCAAGGAGGAGGCCGTGGGCGTCGGGGCCTATCTCCTCGCCTACGCCGCCTTCCTCGACCCCGCGCCGTGGCGCCGGCGCCTGGCGGCGCTCGCGCCCTGTGCTCTCGTGGGCATCGCCTGGTGCGCCGCCTACAAGGCCCTCGGCCTAGGCGTCGTGGGCTCGGCGATGTACGTTGACCCCGGCCACGCCCCGCTTGCCTTCGCCGGGCGAGTCGTCCGAAACGCGCCTGTGCTGCTGGCGGCTCAGTGGGGCTTTCCCGAGGCCGACATCAGCTCGATGCTCTCGGCGGCTGCCTTCCGCGGGCTGTGGGTCTGGGCGGTCGCCTTCCTGATTCTCCTGGGAGTCCTGCTGGCGCCACTCGTCCGCCGCGGCCGCGTGGCCCGCTTCTGGGCGCTGGGGATGGCGCTCTCGGTGGCGCCCGTGTGCGCGGCGTTCCCGATGAATCGCCTCCTGATGTTCCCTGGCCTGGGGGCGATGGGCCTCCTCGCCATGTGGCTCGGCGGCGTGCGGGCCAAGGCCGAGTGGCTGCCAAAGGCCAGGGCGTGGCGGGGCCTCGCCCGCGCGCTCGCCGCGCTCTTCGTCGCCCTCCACCTTGTCCTTGCCCCGCTGCTCTTTCCCGTGCGGACGGCGGGCATCTGGTTCGTGGGCAAGCTGGTGGAGACCCACTATGCCGCGCTGGACCCCGGCCCTGAGGCGCCGGGGCAGACGTTCGTCTTCGTCAACCCCGCCGCGTGCAGCCACATGCTCTGGATGCTCACGCGGATGAGGGACGGCCGGCCCGTGCCCGAGCGCTGCCTCAGCCTCGGGCCGTCCTCGGCACCCGTCGCCATCACGCGGTCGGACGAGCGCACGCTCGTCGTGCGGCCGGCGGCCGGCTACCTGTTGCCCCTGGGCGGCTCGCCCGACCCTGGCCGGCCGCCCGCCGCGTTCTCCTTCGCCCACATGGTCCGCTTCTTCGACATCCTCTTCCGCGGCCCCGACCACCCGATGCGCCTGGGCGAGAAGGTGGAGTTGACGGCGGCGACCGTGGAGATAACGGCCCTCACGCCCGACGGCCGGCCCGCCGAGGCCGCCTTCCGCTTCCGCGTCCTGCTCGAAGACCCTTCCCTTCGCTGGTTCGCCTGCCGCCGCGGCGCCTTCGTGCCCTTCACTCCACCAGCCATCGGGCAGACGGTCAGCGTTCCCTCGGGCCTGGAGTGAACTGCCCGCCATCCGCCGGCCTCGGACCGAAAGATGGGCGCGTAACACCTCAGCCTGATGAAGTGCCCGCCCCCCCCACCGACCTGGTGCCGGTGACTCCAGGGGCGTTATTCAATCATTCTATAGAATGATTGAATAACGGCCAAGCGCACATGGCACGCCGGCTGTATCACTCACCACGATTCTCGCTCGGTGTAGCCACAAGCGTCCCGCTTGTGGAAACGGGGCGCGCAGCCCCTGATCGGCAAGCGGGACGCTTGCCGCTACGACTGGCGAGGCGCTGGCGCGCGCATGACCAAACGAGAATCGTGGCGAGTTGTATAGAGGGCCGCGGAGCTCGAGCGTTGACGGCGCTGGGCGGACGGAGGCATGGGCACGAATGGGGAGAGGAAAGGGACTCGGGGAACGGTGGCTCGGCGCTCACTGCCCTGTGGCCGCCCTCACCTCGGCCTTCCCGGCCCGCGGGTGGACGGCGATGGTGTGCCTGGCCACCGGCGTGCCGACCTCGAAGACGATGGCATCCGCTGTGCTTTGGCGGATGCGGAGGGCAGGGGGCTCGGCGTCCTTGCCGAGGGTGAAGGCGGCGAGGAAGGTGGCCTCGGTCGCGTCGGCAAGGCGGGCGAAGGTGGCCTCCATCGGTCCGGCCTGGTAGCCGCCGACGGTGAGGGCCTTGTAGGCCGCAAGCTCGCGGTCAGAGACGAGGCGCATCTTGAGGCCGTTCGCAAAGTCCACGCGCAGTTCCTTGCCGCACGGCCCGCCCTCGATTTCGGTGAAGGCTCCACGCTTCGGCAGGCGGGGAAGGTCGGCGAGCTTCTTCGCGTCGAACCGCAGCGTCGCCTTGCCCTGGCCATACTGGTAGCGGTCGAAGGTGCGGGCCTTCTCGCACGTCACGCGGTCGAAGACGATGTAGGCCCCCTCGATGAGGGCGATGCCGCGGAGTTGGGCGACGCCGTCGTAGAGCGGCGCCTTCGGGTCGCTTGCCACCGCGGCGATGGGGCACTGGCCCGCCAGGTCGCTCGCCACCAGCACGCCGTCCTGCTCCCGTTCGTCCTCGCCGTCCACGACAATGGCGTTGTGCGCCGCCGTGGATTCCATCCAGGCGCAATGGGGCGAGCTGTAGGTGATGCGCCCGACCGTCGCGTCCACCTGCTGGCCGCCGCGGAAGAAGAAGGTGGTGAACTTGTCCCGCTCGTGGCGGTCGAAGGTCTTGATGTAGTTGAGGCGAATCTCGCGGGAATCGGCGACGTTGCCCGTGCGGAGGAAGACGTAGCCCGTGCCGGGAAAGAGGACGGAGCGGACGGGCATCTCGCTCGCGCGCGGGATGCCGAGGACGCCTCGCAGGGCCGCGCTCTCGCCGGGGTGCTGGCGGGCGCGCTCGAGCGCCTGGAGGTAGGCGGGGTCGCGGTAGACGCGATAGGCCAGCTCGTATGAGACCTCCGCGCCGCCGAGGGTGAGAAGCGAGCCGTCGAAAACCCGCTTGAAGCGGGCCGTCAGCAGGTTCACGCCCTGGTCGTGGGCGAACTCGGCGAACTCGGCCATCGCGCCGAAGACCGCACGGTGGTAGGCGCCCGCCTCGTGGCCGATGCCTTCCTCGGTGAAGGCGAACTCGACGAGCTCGTGGTAGCCGAACTCGCCCCAGACGGCCTCGGCGGCGAGGGGCCAGAAGCCCGTGGCGAGGCCGACCGAGCCGTAGGCGCGGAAGTGCTCGGCCGATTGGTTGGAGTATTCGACGCTGTGGCGTGCGACACGGAACGCCTCGTCGTTGAGGAACCGCTCGATCTTCGCGCGCTCCGCCTCGCCGATGCACGACGCCTCGGCAAGAAGCGCCCAGGCCTCGGCCAAGTCGGGGAGCTTGTAGCTCGTGTGGAGCGTGCTGTAGGCCAGCCGCGCGCCGCCCGCGGTCGAGCGCGGGCCGGCAGGCGTCACCTTCGGCATCGCCTCGGCGAAGGCGAGCATCACGCCCGCCGCCTTCTTGGCATACGCCTCGTCCCCAGAGAGCGGCCAGCCGAGGGCGAGCGTCCGCACGGCGTGGAACGCCTGGCCGATGTAGC
This sequence comes from Planctomycetota bacterium, assembly GCA_016872855.1. Taxonomy (GTDB): domain Bacteria; phylum Planctomycetota; class PUPC01; order DSUN01; family DSUN01; genus DSUN01. The sequence continues at coordinate 30,393 of VGYV01000004.1, read as the reverse complement.
GGGAGACGAATGCCTTGTCAATCCCCTCCTTCCCCTCGACGGCCTTCTTGCACTTGGGGCAGACGTGCTTGCGGAAGCTCGCGTGTGCGGCGGGCTGGAGCCACACGCGGCAGTCGTTGCAGCGGTACGACTGGTCGAAGCCCGCGGGCAGCAATTCGAGCGGCGGGACGGGCCAGTCGAGCTTGGCCGCAGCTTCCGCCTCGCGGAGTACGCGTGCCCGCCACTCGGCGACACCGGGGAGCGCCTTCCCGCGGGCGTCCAGGAACGCCTGAAACGTCGCGGGCGTCCACCGCACGGGATTGAACACCGGCACCACGCCCCACATCGGCCAGGGGCGATAGCCCATCAGCGGCACGGAGTCGGAGTCCGCCACGCCCTCGATGCTCACCCGCGGGACCGCGGGCTCGGCGTAGAGGGGCGGCAGCCTCATTGCGATTGCGCGCGGGATGGCGATGCGGATGGGCACGACCTTCTTCTCGCGGGGCGCGAGAGCCACCTCGGCCGGCGCCTCGGCCCGGAACCACTTGAGCGTGCGGGCCGAATCCGCCTCCAGCTTCGCCTTCTGCGGCGCGTCCGTCCGGTTCTCTACCCGTAGGCGGTAGACCGCGGCCACCTCGCCCGCGTCGGCGACGAGCTCAGTCTCCAACAGATCGAAGTCCACCGACACGACCCGTCGGACGAAGCGTGGGCGGCGAATCTGCGCCTTGCGCCACTTCGGCTCACCTGGGAAGCCCACGATGCGGCGGTAGAGCCGCAGCTCGAGCGTGCCGGGCGCAGCCTTCGGACGGCCAGTGAAGCCATCGTCGTCCACCCGCAGGTCGTAGCGCCCCGAGGCCCACTGCCCCGCGAGGGCCTTGAACTTGAGATACCAGCGGCTCCCCTCGTCCGCCGTGGGCAGGCCCGCGATGGTGGTCTGAAGCCCGACCTGCGAGCCGAGGGGCTGGATGTCGAAGCGCAACTCATCGAAGTCCTGTGGCTCGATCCCCAGCTTCGCCAAGTCGAGGCGCAGCGTCTGCGCGTCGCCCGTCGGCAGGCTCCACTCGAACACCCCCTCCTCGGTCTTCGCCAGCTCCACCTTGTCGGCGGGGTCGTGCCGCGTGAGGTCGAGCGGCGCGACGCGTTCCGCAGCGAGGGCGAAGGGCGACATGCTGACGATTGCGAAGATCGCGAGGGACGCGGCGGGGCGGATCGTTCTCATGGCGGTGGTGGCCTCCTTCGCACTGAGGCTACTCCGGCGGGCCGCGCATTGCAAGTGCCATCGCTCGCTCCCACTTGCACGGGAGCGGAGACTTGGTAGGATGAACGGTCGCGGCGGAGGGGCGGCCGGGGAGTCTGTGGAGCAGCCGATGAGACGCCTGGCAATGGGAGTCGCGTTGGGGATGCTTGGGGCGTGCGCCGTGGGCGCCGACTGGCCGATGTGGCGCGGCGACGCCAGCCGCACGGGCGCGACGGCGGAGGCGCTGCCGGCCGAGCTATACGTCCGCTGGATGCGCAAGTTGCCCCCGCCCCGGCCCGCCTGGCCGAACGAGCCGCGGCTCCACTTCGACGCATCGCATGAGCCGGTAGTGCTTGGCAAGAGGGTGTTCCTCGCCTCGGCGAACGACGGCACGTTGACGGCCTACAGCACGGAGACGGGGGAGCGGCTCTGGTGGTTCCTCGCCAACGGCCCGGTGCGGCTGGCGCCCGTGGCGTGGAAGGACCGCGTATGCTTCGGCTCGGACGACGGCTGGCTCTACTGCCTCGACGCGGCGAGGGGCACGCTGCGTTGGAAGGTGCGGGGCGCGCCCGACGACCGGCCCCAACGCTACCACCTGGGCAACGCGCGGCTCATCTCCTACTGGCCGGTCCGCGGCGGCCCGGTGCTCGCCGATGGCGTGCTCTACTTCGGCGCGGGCGTGTGGCCGACGCTTGGGGTGTTCGTGGCCGCGGTCGAGGCCGAGACGGGCCGCGTGCTGTGGCGCAACGGCGAGGCGAACCTGATCGAGAAGGTACGGATTGACCACAACGAGCTGTTCGACACGGGCCTCTCGCCCCAGGGCCACCTGGCCGTCGCGGGCGACATGTTGCTCGTGCCCAACGGCCGCTCGATGCCGGCCGTGCTCGACCGCAAGTCGGGCAAGGTGCTCCGCTACGTGCAGGGCTATCGCCACGGCGAGTGCCGCCTGGCGGCGATGGGCAACCTCGCCTTCGTCGGGCGGGCCGGGGCGGTGGACATCACGACGGGCCGCGAGGTGGGCAGCCGCTGGGCCGAGGCGGGCGACGCCGCGCCGAAGCGCTTCGACGTCAAGAAGGTGCACCTGTTCGAGGCGCCTATCTTCCCCTACAAGATGCAGCCTGGCCTCTCCGCCTGGTCCGCGCTCGAACGTGGCGTCGCCTATGGCTCGCAGCAAGGTGTCTTCTACGCCTACGACCTCGCGCGCCCCGCCGTGTCGGAATACGAGACGAAGCTGCACGGCACGCACGATGCCCGCCCCTGGCGGTGGGACCTGCCCGAACTGTGGAAGCTCGAGACCGAGCACGCGAAGTCCAAGCCCGCCAGCGACGCGCTGATCAAGGCGGGCAACCGCCTCTACGGCCACGCGGGGAAGACCCTCCTCGCCGTCGAGCTTCCGGCGGAGGGCCGCCAACCGCGTGTCGTCTGGCACCACGCCCTCGACGGCACGCCCTCCTCGATGGCCGCCGCCGACGGCAAGCTCTTCGTCGCCACGAAAGAGGGCGGCCTCTTCTGCTTCAGCGGCGACAAGGCGGAGGCGCAGACATGGCCTCTTGCCACCGTTCCGCTGCCCAAGCTCCCCCAGGTTCCCATCGAACGGTCGGAAGGCTATGCCCTGGTCCTCGGCCTCAACGATGGACGGTTCCTGTACCATCTGGTTGCGCAGCCGAACCTGCGGGTGATTGGCGTGGATGCGGATGCGGCGAAGGTGCGGGCATTCCACGAGAAGCTGGTAGCCGCCGGCGTCTACGGCACGAAGGCCGAGCTGTTCGTGGGCGACCCCTTCGCGTCCCACTTCCCGTCCTACCTCGCCAGCCTGATCGTCTCGGAGACAGGCTTCCCGAGCCGGGAGGCGATGGAGAAGCTCCGCGACGTCCTCCACCCCTACGGCGGCGCGATCTGCTCGGTCGAGGGAGACAAGACCACGATGGTGAAGCTGAAGGGGCCGCTGGCCGGCTCGGCCTCGTGGACCCACGAGTGCGGCGACGCCGCGCGCTCGTTCTTCTCGAAGGACCAACTGGTCAAGGCGCCGCTGGGCATCCTCTGGTACGGGCAGGAGGGGGAGAACGAGTTCTGGACGAACAACGACTATGGCATCGGCGTGAAGCCGCAGGTGGTGGGGGGCCGCGTCTTTGCCTACTCACTGCCGATGCGGGCGCTCTTCGCCTACGATGCCTATACCGGCCGCCACCTGTGGCGGGCCAAGACCGAGGCATTCACCCGCTTCGCCGCGCAACCCGACGGCATATATGTGGCCGCGAACGATGCCTGCACCATCCTCGACCCCGCCACGGGCGCCGAGAAGGCGAAGTTCACCTACCAGGCGGCAGAGCAGGGTGGCACAGGCGTCCCGCCTGTGGGGGACACAGGCAAGATGCCTGTGCCACCACCTGCCCAGCGCAAGCCCCTCGTCTCTGACATCCGCGTGGGCGACGACGTGATCGTCGTCGCCGTGGCCTTCGAGAAGGTACGGATCATCGAGAAGGGGCTCTGGGACAGCACGCTCCTCGTCGCCCTCGACCGCAAGACGGGCGCGACCCTCTGGACGCGGCAGGCGAAGCAGCGCTTCAACAACAACGCCCTCGCCATCGGTCGGGGCACTGTGTTCGCCATTGATTCGCCCTCCGCCGTCCAGACCAAGGCGCTGGAGGACCCCAAGGCGGTGCCGAAGACCATGCCCTGCGAAATCCTCGCCCTCGACGCCCGCACGGGCGCCGTCCGCTGGAGCGCAAACGTCGAGAATGCCTATCGCGTCTACGCCATCGGCGGCTGGACCGCGCAGATGGCCCACGACGACTGGCTCGCGTATTCGGAGGCTCAAGACATCCTTATCACGGGCAAGTACAGCCGTGGGCGGGCCTACAAGGCGGCGACCGGCGAACTCGTCTGGGAGCAGGCCCTCGGCGCCCAGCCGCTGATCCTCCGCGGGGACACGTTCGTCCACCAGGGTGGCATCCCCTTCGACACCGCGACCGGCAAGCCCCTCGACAAGACGCCCCTCTTCCGCAAGACGAGCGGCTGCAACTACGCCGTCGGCAGCCAGCACCTCTTCCTCATGCGCGACACGACGGCCTGCTACGTAGACGCGCAGTCCCGCGCGCGCTACTACCTGCGGAATATCCGCTCGGGGTGCAGCAACAGCCTGGTCGCGGCCGACGGCATCGTGAGCGTGCCCAATTACACGGTGGGCTGCGTGTGCAACTACCCCATTCGCTGCTCGTTCGCAATGGTTCATCAGCCCGAAGTGGCCGCCTGGGCGGGGAACATCCCCAGCCCAGCTCCGAAGGAGCGATAGGGTTTTGCCGGCGGCGTGAGCCGCCGGAAGGGTGATGCCAGAGGCGCAGCCCCGACGGGGCGAAAGGAACGCCGGGTCCTTTCGCCCCTCCGGGGCTTGGTTCTGGCCGCTCCGCGATCCGGCGGCTTACGCCGCCGGCAAAACCCTATCGTCCCTTCGGGACTTGTTCGTCGCGTGGAAGAGACAACCGCAACTCTTTCCAGGAGCTTGTTCGTGCCGCAGCGTGTGTCCGCTCGGGTCGTGCCCATGACCCTCTCTGTCTCCCGCTTCCACGAGGACCCCTTCCCGCCCCTGCCGCGGGGCAACTGGCGGCCCGTTTATCCCTATCCGATGCAGGACGACCTGACGGATGAGATGGAGGAGCGGGAGTTCCAGGCGGTGGTGCTCGACAACGGCCTCCTGCGGCTCACCGTGCTGCCCGAGCTGGGCGGCCACGTGCTGTCGCTGCGCGACCTGGTGCACGAGCGCGAGGTCTTCTACCACAATGTGCCGCTCAAGCTCGGCCTCGTGGCCATGCGCGGCGCCTGGTGGGCGGGGGGGATCGAGTGGAACTTCCCACACGTCGGCCACATGGTCACGACGAGCGACCGCGTGTCGTGGCACACCAGCGAGGAGAAGGACGGCGCTGCAACCATTCTCGTCGGCGGCATCGAGCACCTCACGCGCATGGCCTGGCAGGTGGCCCTCACGCTGTGGCCCGACGACTGGCGGCTCCACGTCCGCATCCGCCTCCACAACCGCACGCCCTTCCACCACCGCATCTACTTCTGGTCGAACAGCGCCGTGCCGGCCCGCCACGACCTTCGCCTCCTCCTGCCCGCCACCAAGGTCTTCTCCTGGTGGTACGGGGCCGACCGCGACGCAAGCTTCCCGATGAGCGAGGGCCGGGACCTCAGCCGCTTCGCCAACCTCACCCGCGGCGGCGACATCTTTGCGAAGGACCTGCGGGCCGACTGGTTCGGCGGCTACTACGAGGACCTCGACTGCGGAGTGGTGCACCAGGCATCGCGCTTCGAGGTGCCGGGCCGCAAGATGTTCTCCTGGGGGCCTGGCGGCCATGGCAAGATGTGGGCGGAGCTCCTCAACGCCCGGGGCGAGCCCTATGTGGAGCTTCAGAGCGGCCGCTTCGTCCACCAGGGCGTCCACCGCCTCCTGGCGCCGGGCGCGGTCGAGGAGTGGGACGAGAGTTGGGCGCCCATCTGGGGCCTCGGCGGCGCCGTCCACGCCGCGGGCGGCCTCGTCCTGAATGCCGTTGTGGGCGGGGCGTCTCTGCCCCGCGCGGGGCGCGTTGTGGGCGGGGCGTCTCTGCCCCGCGCGGGGCGCGGAGGCCCCGCCCACAGGCGCGAACTCGTCCTGCGCCTCCTTGCCCTCGCACGCATCGAGGAGACGGCCATCATCGTGCGGCAGGGCGAACGGATTCTGAAGTCCACGCGCGCCGCCTTCGCTCCCGGCCAGAAGCGCTCCCTCCGCGTCCCGCTCCATGGCGACGGGCCGGTCACGGTCGAGCTCAACGAGGAGAAGGTGTTGCTCCGTCTTGAGGGCGACGCCGTTCAACCGGCGCTCGACGGCGCGCCGCCCCACATTGGCCTGCCCGATGCATCGCTCGAGGACACGCCGACGACGCTCCAGGGCTGGCTCCTCAAGGCCAGGGGCCACGAGCAGTACAACGACCTCTCCGCCGCCGCCGAATGCTACCGCAAGGCGCTGGACCTCGACCCCGCCTGCCTCGCGGCGATGAACGGCCTGGCCCAGATTCACCTCAAGCGGGGCCAGACTGAGGCCGCGAAGGAGTGGGCGGGCAAGGCCCTTGCCGCCGACCCGCAGAGCGAGGACGCCCTCTGGTTGCTCAGCGTGGCGATGGCCCAGGAGGGGGGCGAGCCGATTGCCCAGCTCCACGCCCTGCTTCGCAGCCCCCGCTACAGGGCGTCGGCCGCCGCGCTCCTTGGCGAGATGGCCTTGCGCGGGGGCGATGCGCTCTCCGCTCTCGACCTCTTCGGCTTGGCCTCCGAGCGCAGCCCCCACGAGAGCCGCATTGTGGCCCTCGCCGCCTTCGCCGCGCGCAAGGCCGGCGCACTCGACAGCGCCCGCACCCTCCTCGACGAATGCGAGAAGGAGTCCCCGCTCGAACCCCTCCTGTGGACCGAGCGCCACTTCCTGTCTGCTGTGGGCGGGGCGTCTCCGCCCCGCGCCTTGGGGCCGGGGTCATTCGCGCTTTCGCGCGAAAGCGCGAATGTCACCCTGCCCCACGCATCGCGACGTGGGGACACGCCGCCCACAGGGGACACGCCGCCCAGAGCAGTTGACGCCGCTGTTCGCGAGGTCTTCGGCTGCGACCCGCAGGCGTACCTGGAAGTGGCCTGCGACTACGAACGCTTGGGCGCCTGGGACGATGCCGCCGCCTGGCTGCGGGACGTTGCCTGCCGCCGGGCCGACCCGGCCCGCAAGGCGATGCTCCTCTACCACCTGGCCCTCTGCCACTGGCGGCAAGGCCAGGCGACCGAGGCCCTCGCCGCCGCCCGCGAGGCCGCCCAGCAATCGCCCCTCTTCGTCAACCCCCACCGCGTCGAGGACGCCGAGGCCCTTCGCGCCGCCCTCCTGCTCTGCCCCGATGACCCCCTCGCCCACCTCCTCCTCGGTAACTGCCTCGCCTCGCTCGCCCGCTGGGACGAGGCGGCCGACCACTGGACCCGCGCCACCGCTCTCTCTGGCTGCGGCGAGGTCGCCGTCCTCGCCTGGCGCAACCTCGGCCTCCATCGCTGGCGCAAGCAGCACAACGCCCCCGAAGCCCTCGATGCCTACACCAACGCCCTCTCCTCACTCGAAACGCGGAACTCGAAACTCGAAACCGCCTCGTGGCGGCTCTGGCTCGAGCGCGACCACATCCTCTCGGCCTCCGGCCGCCACGCCGAGCGCGTGGCTGCCCTCGACGGTGCGCCCGACGCTGTGAAGGCCAAGTGGCAGGTCCTTGCCCGCTGGGCGGACGCCTGCCTGCGCACCGGCGCGCCCGAGCGCACCGTGCAGCTCCTCTCGACCTGCCGTTTCAAGCCCTGGGAAGGCGAGGCCCGCCCGCGCGCGCTCTGGAAGGACGCCCACATGGCCCTCGGCCACCGCGCGAAGGACGCCGGCGAACTGGCGACGGCCCGTCAGCACTTCGAGTCTGCCGCCGACTACCCGCACCACCTCGCCGTCGGCAAGCCCACCCTCACCGACGACGCCGACGCGCTCTACTGGGCCGGCTGGTGCGCCCTCGATGCGGGCGACGAGGATGCGGCCCGCCGCCTCCTCACTGCCGCCGCGACCGAGAACCAGCCGGGCGAGCCCGGATTCCGCCAGCCCCCGGGCCGCCCGCCCGCCTCCACGGCCGCCGCCGACCTCAAGTCCCGCGCCGCCGACCTGCTCAAGAGCCTTGGCTGAGCCCCGGACGCGGTGCCCGCCCCGACCCTCGGCTGGCGTGCGGGTCCGTGCAAGAACATTGCGGAGTTGAACAACTCTGCAATGTTCCTGCGCCCAGCGCAAAGGCGGCGGCAAGGCTCAGAGCGCCCACCAGGGCAGCGCCACGACGCGCTCGTGGAGCTGCATCGGGCGCGGGCAGCGGCAGATGATGTAGCCGCGCTCGGCCCGCTCAGAGTGCTCCGCCAGGAAGGTGAGGATGTGCCGGGCATCGGAGCCGCTCGGGCGCTCGGTCCACTTCACCTGCACAGGCGTGTAGCGTCCCGCCCTCTCGAGCACGAAGTCCACCTCCGCCCCCCCGCGCGTGCGCCAGTAGTAGAGCTGACCCCCATGCAGGTACTGGAGCCGCTTCCAAAGCTCTACGGCCACCCACTGTTCAAGGACGGCGCCCGGGTTGCCCAGCACGGTGCCGGCGTCGAGCGGCAGGTCCGCCGCCGCGTGGCGCACCCCGGTGTCGAAGAAGTAGAACCGCGGGCTGGAGACGAGCCGGCTCCGGGCGCGTCCGCTGAAGGCCTCGACGCGGAAGCCGACGAACATGTCTTCCAGGATCTGGTAGTAGGACTTGATCGTGGGTGCCGCGAGGCCGATCTCCTGCGAGAGCTTGCGGCAGTTGATGGCCTGGCCGCACTCGAGCGCGGCCAGGCGCAGGAAGCGGGCGAAGGCCGCGAGGTCGCGCACGGCCGCCTCGCGCCGCACCTCCTCCTCGAGATAGATGGCCGCGTAGGCGCGGAGCAGGCCGCCGCGGCTGCCCTCGGGGGCCGCCACAATGCCCGGAAGCTGTCCATACAACAGCCGGGATACCAGGTCCATCCCCGGGAAGAGTCGCCGCTGGCCGCTCTCCCCCTGCCAGCCGAACGCCAGTGGCGAGGGCGCCGCGGCCACGTCCCCCTCGACTCCGCTGGGCGGGCACTCACACAGGCTCAGGCCGTACAGACGCATCAGGAGCGCGCGCCCAGGCAGCAGGTTGGCCCCGGCCATTCGCAGCCTGCGGGCCGAACTGCCCGAGAGCACGAACTTCCACCGGCCCGGCTCCCGGTCATACAGCGATTGCACGGCGTTGAGCAGCGTTGGGGCGCGCTGGATCTCGTCTACCACGACCTCGGCCGGCGCGCCCCCGCGGGGCAGTGCATTGCACTCGGCCACGAACGTCTCCGCGCGCAGCGCGTACCGGGCGTGGTCCAAGGGGTCCACCAGATTGACGAATAGCGCCGGCTTCGGGAAGAGCTGCCGCAGGAGCGTGGACTTGCCGGTCTGCCGAGCGCCGAACAAAACTAGGGCATACGGGTTGGCCCGGTTCCCTTCGATCTCCTGCGCCAGCCACCTGTCATACATGAGATGGCCCCTTTCATTCACGGCGCAAATATAAACTATACGCTGCTATTTGTCAAGCTCGATCTCGGCACGAGGTAGTCGGGAAGGTGGCCCGAAAGGGCTCACTCGAAGCGTAAGGTGCCGAAACCACGATAGTTGTGGAAGTTGGGGCCGGAGGCGGGCGACCAGGCCCAGTGCGTGGCGGGCGATTCGTCGTAGTCAATCCGATAGAGGTTTCCGTGCCAGAGGACACCGCGCGCCGGCGGCACGCCGCCCAGGCCCCGCAGCAGGGCGAAGGGGATGAAGAACTCGGCGCTCCAGCCCGCGACGGCAGCCATCGAAGCCTTCTCGCCGCCGCGGACCACCGTGGCCCGCCGAATCCTCCGTCCGCCCTCGTAGTGCCAGGGCTGCCAGCCCATGAAGATACCGCCCTGGTTCGGGATGAGCAGCGGCAGCTCGACCCCGAGCGGGGAAATCTCGTACTCGAAGTACAGCACCTGCCGCGGGTCGGGCCACAGGAACACCTCCACCACGTCCTCACGGAAAATGTCGTCGCCATCCCGTGTCATCGTGCAGGTCAGGCGGCGGTCCTCGCAGTCGAACAGGAAGTACATCCCCGTGTAGGAATAAAGCACCTTCGCCCGCGAGGGATAGGCGGCGGTTCCGCCCACGGGCGTCAGCGGCAGCCACTCGGCCCGCGCCCACCCCGCCCCGGACCCGTCGCCCGCCACCTCGAAATCCTCCGTCCGCCTCACCCACGCCATCGCCGTGGTCATTCGCAGCGCCTCTTTATGATCTCGACAGGCTTCACGAACCCTCGCTCGATCATCATCTGGAAGCGCTGGCGGGTGGTGAGGGAAAGCTGGTAGTCCAGCTCGAAGGCCAGCTCCTTCTCGGGGTCGTCGTGGTCGAGCTTGAGAATGGGGCTCAAGGCGCGTCTCCTCGATGCCAGCCCCCATTGTACGCCGCAATGACCAATGGCGCAATGACCGCTGGCCTGCGCACAAGCGATGGCAGGCTCCGCTCGGAATGACCGTGATGAGGGCTCGTCTCATTGGTCATTGGTCATTGGTGCTTCCCGCCTTCGGGCGCGCTCGAGGAGGGCGAGGACGGGCTCCACTTTGAGCGCGGTCTTGTAGACCACCACGTCCTCGGACACGGTCGCGCCCTCGGGCAGGCATCGCTCGGCGACGGCCAGGTAGACGCGGCGGCCGCGGAAGCGCCGAAGCGTCGCCCGCTTCTTCTCCAGATACTCGGGCGTCCAGAAGCCCACGATCTCCAGAAGCACCTCGGTGCCATCGCCGTGGCGGAAGGCGAAGTCGGGAACGAAGACGCTTTGGCCCTCGACGAGCACCTCGCCCTCGCGGCCGAGGCGCCAGCCGTCGCGCTCGGCCCCAAACTTCGCGGCGAAGCCCTCCTCAACCGACGAATCGAACTCCTCCGGTGGCGGCATGGTGCTCTGAAGCCCATCCCGGCTGCTGAGGGCCAGGAGCGCCTTCCCGCCCCAGGGGGTGCGGAGCGTCGCCTGCATCGCCCAGCCGTCGCACGCGAGGAGGGCGGGCAGGAATCGAGCGAAGTTGATCCCGTAGCGTCGCGTCTCGCGCAGCACCGAGGCCGGCCCCGAAAGCTCGATAACGTAGCCGCAACCGTCGGGAGCCCATTGCTGGCAATGGGCGCTGCGGTCGGCAAGCGGGACGTTCGTGCCCTCCCTCTCCCCGCCAGGCAGAGGGGCGAAGGGTGCCTTGACCCCTCTCCCTTCCAGGGCGAGGGTAGGGTGAGGGTGGGACTTCGCCGCGAGGACCGGCGCCCCACCCTCCCCGTTCCCCCTCCCTGAGAGGGAGGGGGGTTGGAGTGGGGGGAGCCGGCGGATGTCGTGGAGGAGTTGCGCCAGCTTGGCGTAGCGGAGGATTGTCTTGAAGTCCTCCGAGGCGGCGATGACGAGTCGCTCGGCGCGGTAGAGCGCGGCCTGGAGCTGTGCGACGTTGTAGCGGCGCAGCAGCGCCGCCGCATTCGAGTAGCCCTCGAAGGCCGTGAGGCGATGGAAGTCCATCACGTCGGCGTAGAGTTCCCCCTCGATTTCCGGCCAGGGGCGGCCGAGGCGTTGGGCGATGTGGGCCTTGGCCTCCGACTCGGTGTTCTCGAAAAGCTGGTCGCGGCTCTCCACCAGGGGGTGGAGCGGCGCGGCGAGGTCGAAGACTGCCAGGCGCAGCTTCGCGGCGTTGCCGCGGCGGTCGGTATCGAACTCCCCCGCCTCATCGAGCAGCTTGCAGAAAGCCTGAATCCGCCGCGTATCGCAGTCGGGCTCATTCGCGAGGATGCCCTCGACCGAGCGGTGGAGTTCGCGGCGGGTCTGGCCGACCCCATGCTGGTAGACCGCCAGCATCCGCCGCGCGTAGTCCAGGTAGTGCGCGTGCGCGCGCTGCGTCAACCGGTCAGGCCACGCCCGCCCGCCGTCATAGACGATGATGGATTGCTCGCTGGTGAGCACCGAGTCTGGCCCTAACACCATCGCCCCGAGTGCGCCGCAACGCCCTCTGTTCCCTCTCCCTCGGGGAGAGGGTCAGGGTGAGGGTGCCTCAGGATCGGGAAGTGCCCAAGCACCCTCACCCCAGCCCTCTCCCCAAGGGAGAGGGGGGAGGAGCTGCGCGCCCGGGATTGTCAGCGGTACTTCCGTTCCAGGTAATCCGCGTAGTTGCGCTCGTCGAACCGTGCGCCCTTCAGGCACCCGCAGAGCGACCTTGTGATCGGCGGCAGATCCTCCACACGGAATGTGGCACTGGTCTCATCACCAACCGCCGCGCGCACGCTCGCCTCTACGAAGGCCGACAGGGACACCCCTCGTTCCTCCGCTCGCGCCCTGGCGCGCCTCAACAGGTCGCCATCGAGTTTCACTGTCACACGGCTCTGCATCTTGCCTTCCTCGGCCATTCGTTGATCCTTCGACCATCAGTGTAACCCGCCCGCGCCGGGATGTCAAGGCGCGGACTCGACCTAGGTGCGTGAAACCAGTTGACAGGCGCTGGCGGGTAACCCCCCGCAGGTTTGGAACCTGCGGGAGGTTACAGGCGGCGGCGGGTGGTGTGGTCGTAGGCGTCGCTGGAGCGGCGGCGGCGGGAGCGGGTCTCCTCGCCAGTGTCCTGGCACACGACTTCGTAGAGGGTGGCTCGGGCGTCGCCAGTGCGGCGGAGGATGCGGCCCAATCGCTGCTTGGCCTGGCGGCTCGACGCCATGCCGCCAATGACGACGGCGACCTTGGCCTCGGGGACGTCCACCCCCTCGTCGAGGACCTGGTTGGCGACGAGGACGGGGAAGCGGCCGGCGGCGAAGCCTTCGAGGACGGCGAGTCGCTCGCGCTTGCGCGAGTGGGCGAGGAGGGTGGGGACGAGGAAGCGGCGGGAGACGTCGAGGGCCATGGCGTTGGAGCCTGCGAAGACGAGGGTGCGCTCGCCTGCGTGGAGGCGGAAGAGGTCTTCGAGGACTCGGAGCTTCTCCCTCGCGCGGTCCTCGATGGCCTTGCGGGCGTAGAAGGCTTTCTGGGCGCGGCGGGCGTCGGGGTCCGTGCCCGTGTCGGCGCAGAGGTCCTGCCAGTCGTAGTCCGGCTTGTCCTTGCGGCGGGCGGCGATGAAGTCGCGGAGGATACGGCCGCAGTCCTCGTAGCGGGCCTGCTCGTCGTCGGCGAGGGCGACTGGGATGCGGACGACGTCGTAGTCGGCGAGGGTGCGGCCTTTGGCGTGGGGGATTTCCTGGCGATAGACGACGGGGCCGATGAGGAAGTCGAGGTCAGAGTGAAGGCCGTCCGAGCGCTCGGGCGTGGCGGAGAGGCCGAGGCGGAGGGGCGCGGCGGCGAAGAGCGCGGCCTCGCGGCGGCAGCGGCCGGGCAGGTGGTGCTCCTCGTCGAAGACGATGAGGCCGAAGCAGGCACCGAGGTCGGGCATGTGGGCGTAGGCACTGTCGTAGGTGGTGACGGTGACGGGCTGGACGTTGCAGCGGTTGTCGCCGAGGATGCCGGCGTCGTAGCCGAGGCCGCGGAGGATGCGGCGGTGCCACTGGTACATCAGGTCGCGGACGGGTGCGACGACGAGGGTGGCGATGCTGGTGTGGCGCATGGCGGCGAGGGCGATCTCGGTCTTGCCGGTGCCCGTGGGCATGATGACCTGGCCGCGGCCGCCGGCGGCGAGCCAGGCGTCGAGGGCCTCCTGCTGTTCGCGGCGGAGCGGCGGCAGGCTCACCTGGCGCCACGACACGCGCGGCGGCTTCGCCACGTCGTCGGCCAGCCGCGGGCCGAACCGTGCCGCCAGGCGCTCCCGCACGGTGGGGTAGTGGATGGCATCGCAGCGCCAGGCGGAGACGCGCGCGTCCCACACCCAGGGCCCGGTCTCGCGTAGACCCGCCGCCTCGCGCTCGGTCGCGCCCTCCAGGCGCAGAGTCCCCTTGTCGAACGCGAGGCGGACGCCTGTGTGCCGCGGGCGGGGTTCCATTGTGGCACCGTCCTGGCCTGCCTCCCGCCCCAACTATACCCGCGGGCTCGGGCCTCTGCAAGCCGACCGTGGCAGTGGGGAACAGGGTTCCGTAGTTGAACAACTACGGAACACTCGCCCACCGGCCGCGCCGGACACACACGCCGCCGGCGCGCTTGACAGCCCGCCCGCTCCGCGATATGCTCTGAGGCCGACACTGCATGGTGGGGCGCAGGAATACGATGAGGCAGCAGACTGGGATGGCGCCCAAGATTGGCCTGATGCCCCGGTGCTACCTGACCGACATCGCGGAGGGGCGGATGGACCTGTTCGCCTGGCTCGACGACGCGGCCTGCCTCGAGCCCGAGGGCCACGAGCTCCACGCCGCCTTCTTCCAGGGGAAGGACGCCGCCTACGCGGACCGCGTGCGCTGCCACGCGGAGTCGCTGGGGACCCCCGTGGCTTCGCTGTGCTACGCGCCCGACTTCACCCAGCCCGACCCCGCGGCCCGGCGCCGCGAGGTGCAGGGGCAGCAGGAGGCGATTCGCCTCGCCGCCCGCCTGGGCGCCACCCTTTGCCGCACCCTCTCCGGCCAGCGCCGCGAGGGGCTCGACACGGACGAAGCGGTCGGCTGGGTCGCCGAGTGCATCGAGGCATCGCTCCCCGTCGCCGCGGAGTGCGGTGTGAAGCTGGTCATCGAGAACCACTACAAGGACGCCTTCTGGACCTACCCCGAGTTCGCCCAGAAGGCCGATGTCTTCCTCCGAATCGTCGAGCGGGTCCGCTCGCCCCACTTCGGAGTGCAGTTCGACCCGTCCAACGCCATCCTGGCGGGGGACGACCCGATTGCGTTGCTGCACGCGGTGAAGGGGCGTCTGGTCTCGATGCACGCGAGCGACCGCTTCCTGGAGCCGGGGGCATCGCTGGACGCCCTGCGGCAGGCCGACGGCACGCTCGGCTACTCGCCGAAGCTGCGCCACGGCGAGATAGGCAAGGGCCTTAACGACTACCCCGCCATCTTCACCATCCTGCGGGACATCCGCTACCAAGGCTGGATCACCGTCGAAGATGGCGACACAATGGAGTCCATGCGCAACTCCATCCGCTTCCTCAAGTCCATGCGTGCCAGGTACTTCGGTTGATCGCGTCGCCGCAGCCGGGTAGGCCGACGGGGCGTCGGCATCCGTTGACAGCCAGCGTAGCGAGGGCGAAGGTGCCCTAAGCGTAGAAACGATGGCCTCTTACACACACGCTACGGGGCAGGAGCGACCGTAGTTGTCTGGAATCCAAGACAGCGGAGCTGCGCGCTTGGCAGGCCGCGCCAGACGTCTGCCGCCGTGACCGATTGCCAGAACATCACATGTGGCTGCAGCTCTGGATTCGTGGTTGATGGGCCATGGGGGCATGGAATTTGCTCTCCGCTTCCGTGGTTGAGTGTTGTAGTCCTGACAAACAGTGAGGGAAGTGCCATGAGACACCGGCTAGGCCCAGTGATGCTGGCAGTCGCGGTGCTGGTGGCCTGTCGCCCCGCGAAGGGCGGACTGATGGCGTACTGGCCCCTCGATGAGGCGAGCGGCCAGGTGGCCAACGACTGGACCGGGGTGAACCACGGTCGCCTCGGCAGCACGACCGGCCCCGATGCCAACGACCCGCTGGTCAACCAGGCGGGCCGCATCGGGACAGCCTACTCCTTCGATGGCACCAACGACTATGTGGAGGTGCCCCATCACGCCTCTATCGGCGCGAATGTGCGCAGCGCGCTCACCCTCTCGATGTGGCTCAACCCTACCGTCGCCCTCGGCGGCGGCACGCGGCGCGCGCTGGAGAAGGGCGACGCCTACTTCTTCCTCGAAGATCTGGCCACGGGCGGCATGAACTTCCTCATCAAGCAGAACAACACCAACCGCGTCGTGGGCCTCAAGGAGAACCTCGCGGCCAACACGTGGTACCACCTCGCGGCGCAGTTCGACGGCGCGGCGAAGCAGATGAGCATCTACCTCAACGGCGGGCTGAAGAACACCCTGACCGTGCCCGACGCTCTGATTGACGACGACGGCCTCCCCCTGCGCATCGGCTCGGACGACAGCGGGAGGTACTTCCCGGGGCGCCTGGACGACGTGGCGATCTATGACCACTTGCTCACGCCTTACCAGATCATCGCCCTCGCCCAGGGCGGCTCGCCCGCCGCCCTCCCCGCCACCCCAGCGCCCCTCATCACCAGCGTGACCCGCACAGGCGGCACAGACCCAGTTGCGCCGGTCATCAGGAACTCCGCGCTCGCCGAGAACGCCCTCGCCTACGCCGACCGCACCCACGAGTGGAACGTTTTCCCCGCCGCCCACCCGGAGCTGGTTGGCAGCGACTACATCCAGATCGCCAACGACGACCGCGACGCCGCCAACCTGCGCCTCAACGTGGGCCTCGCTCGCCCCTCCACCCTCTACCTCTTCCGCGACAGCCGCCTCACAGGCACGGTCCTCGCCAACATGAACCAGTGGATGTCGGCCTACGGCTTCAAGGGCACGGGCCAGAGCATCTGGCTCGACGAGAGCGGCGACGGCTCGGCCAACACCCGGTTCGACGTCTTCCGCGGCAACTTCCCCGCGGGCAGCGTGGACCTCTTCGCGCAGAACACGCCGGGCGCGAACGCCCTCTACGGCGTCGCCGCCGTCGAGCAACTCGCCCTGCCCAGCGCCCACGCCTACACCCCCTTCGGCACGGGGAAGACCTTCCTCGAGCAGAGCGGCCAAGTGGTCGTCGAGGCCGAGAACTACTGTAGCCGCGCCCTGGTCGCCGGCGGCGCCGACGGCTGGTTCATCGTGCCCGACGAGCGTGGCCCGGCCGGCCCTCTCGTCACCAATGCCCGCGGCGGCAAGTACGTTCAATCCCTCCCCGACGACCTGAGCGCCGGCGGCCCCGCTGTGCCCCCGTCAATCTCCTACGACGTGGTGATCAGCACGCCAGGCCAGTACCGCCTCTACCTGCGCTGGGACGGCAACACACTGAACACAGGCCAGAGCGACTCGATCTTCGTGGACGTGGCGCAGTTCAAGGACGGCATGGGAGGCACCCACGCCGACTGGTACGAGCTTGACCACGGGATTGATGGGAACTTCGCCACGGACCCTGGGATGGGCTCGGCGGAGCCGAGCAGAACGTGGCGGACCCGGCTGAGAACCCCATTGTCTGGACCGTGTCCACCCCCGGCACCTACACGCTGCGGGTGAGCCAGCGCGAGGACGGCGCGAACGTGGATGCCCTCATCTTCCAGCTCAACAGCCTGGCGGCGCCGACCAACCCCGGCCCGGCCGAGTCGGGCTTCTCGACCGGCGTACCCCTGGCGGCCGGCTGGTCGAAGCTGGGCGGGGACCCCGACCTCATCCACCCTCTTGGCGTCACGCGCGGCCTCGTCGAGGGCGCGCGCGCCTATGCGGACGCCCCAGGCGTCTGGACGAATATCCCGCCCGAACTCGTCGGGGCCGACTACGTTCGCACAGAGAACGACGACCGCGGCTACGGCTTCGTGGACTACTCGATCCTCGCTGGCCAGACGGGCTTCCTCTACCTCTTCCTCGACGATCGCTACCTCGCCGCGCACGGCATGCCCGGCTGGATGCTCGACCTGACATTCCTCGACACCAGCCTCGACGTGCTTCTGGACGGCACCCAGCCGTTCTCCATCTTCCAGTTGCCGTCGCCCGTGGAGGCGGGCGACGCCGTGTCGCTCGGCGCGCTCTTCGACGCGAGCGTCAACTTCTACGGCATCGCGTACGCCAACGTGAGCCTGGTGCTCATCCCCGAGCCCGGGACGCTGAGCCTCCTCGGCCTCGGCGCCCTTGCCCTCCTGCGCCGGCGCCGCCGCGCCGCGAAGTAGTCTCCGTCCCGGGAAGCCAAGACTGCCTGAAGGCAGGACTCCGAACAAGGGCAAACCCGTTGGGAGTCCTGCCTTCAGGCAGTCCTCGCGCCGCTGTTGTAGAAAGCCAGTGCCCGGCGGCGGATGGCTCCAGCGTCGGCTTCGCCTTCCCCCACCAACTGCTGGATGAACGCGGCGTAGCGCGCCAGCCCCGCCTCGTCGCGCAGCGGGGCCACCTGCTCGAACGTGTCGTGACGCTCCTCCCACCGGAACACCAGGCGGTGGCCGCCCGCGCCATCGGCCTCGTGGAACGCGGCGACGCCCCCTCGGCCATCGCCCGCATCGCGCAGGCCGCCATCTCCACGCTCAGCGTCCTTGCCCGAATCAGGTCCACGATGCTCAGAGTCCGCCCGCCCCGCTGATTCAGCGCCTCGAGCTGCTCGTGATTGTGCCCCTCGACGTCCACGATTGCCTCCTGACGCGCCAAGGGTGGCCAGCATCATAGGAGAACCGGCGGCGGAGAGCAAGAGGCGCCAGGCCGGCCCTCAACCCCCCTCCCTCTCAGGGAGGGGGAAGGGGAGGGTTGGGCGCCTGCCCTAATCCCGGGGTCCTACCCTCACCCTGCCCTCTCCCTGGAAGGGAGAGGGGTCAGAGCCCACGCCATCGCGGCCCCCGTCCTTGACGCCCCGCCCCCGACGCGCTAAGCTCCCGATAGGCAAGGTTCCCCACCCTGGGGCAAAGGAGGACCGCAATGGCCGAGAAGCTGGCAACCGAGGGGGGAAAACCGGTCTGCACCCTCAAGTGGCCCGCCTGGCCCTGCTTCACCGAAGCGGCCATCCAGGACGCGGCCAACGCTCTCCGCTCGGGCAAGGTGAACTACTGGACGGGCACGCGGGGAATGGAGTTCGAGGCCAAGTTCGCCGCCTGGTGCGGCGCGAAGTTCGCCATCTCGACCTCGAGCGGCACGAGCGCTCTGCACGTGGCCCTCGCGGGTCTTGGCATCGGGCCGGGCGACGAGGTGATCTGCACGCCCTACTCCTTCATCGCCTCGTCCTTCTGCGTCTGCCAGGCAGGGGCCGTGCCGGTCTTCGTTGATGTGAAGCGGGACGACCACACGATGGACCCCAAGGCCATCGAGGCGGCCGTCACGAAGCGCACGCGCGCCATCGTCCCCGTCCACCTCTACGGCAACGTGTGCGACATGGACGGCATCCTGCGCGTGGCCCGCCGCCACAAGCTCGTGGTGGTCGAGGACTGCGCGCAGGCCCACGGCGCCACCTGGCGCGGTCGCAAGGTGGGCACCATCGGCCACGCCAACGCCTTCAGCTTCTGCCAGAGCAAGACCTTCACGACAGGCGGCGAGGGCGGCGCCGTGACGACCGACGACGAGGCCGTGGCCTGGGAGTGCCGCTCCTTCCGCGACCACGGCTACGACGTGCAGCAGCGCCTCCGCCTCCTCGAACTCGAAGCCAAGCTCCCCTACATCCACAACCGCGTCGGCTACAACTACCGCATGACCGAGGTCCAGAGCATCCTCGGCATCCACGCCCTGCGGCGGCTCGACCGCTGGAACCTCAAGCGCCGCCGCCAGTTCGGCTCCTGCCTCAACCGCGAGTTCACGAAGCTCCCCGAGGTCATCTCCGTCCCGCCCCACGGCGACGGCGTGCGCGAGAACGGCTTCTGGGTCTATCCGCTCGTCCTGGACATCGAGAGGCTGCGTTGCACCATCCGCGACTTCGTCGCGGCACTGGGCGCCGAGGGGGTGCCCTGCGGCCCCGTCTTCTGGCCACAGAGCTACAAGGAGAAGGCGTTCCAGGAGCGCCGCGGCTTCGGACGCCTCAACTACCCCTTCGGCGACCCCAGCGCCAACCCCGCGAGCACGGACTACTCACGCGTCCACTGCCCCAACGCCGCGTGGCTCGAAGAGCGCACGCTCGTCCTCTTCGTCCTCCACCCCATCTACTCGATGCGGCACCAGCGGCTCGTGGTGAAGGCGGTGGCGAAATGCCTGGCCGCGTTCCGGACATGAGCGGGATGGATGGAGGAATGGATGACTGGATGAATGCCAGAGCGAAGCCTGGTTCCTCAGCCTCCGCAGGAGGCGGCAGGGGATAGCCACGGGCGTGAGCCCGTGGATCACGGAATGCCAGAAGGCCCAGCCCCCGCAGGGGGCGGCAGAAGCTCATGGGACAGGAGGAACGGGCATGGGCCACACGTTCACGAACCACCTCTATCACGTGGTGTTCAGCACGAAGGAGCGCCGGGAAGCCATCACGTCCGACGTGAAGGGAAGGCTCCACCAGTACATGTGCGGCGTCGCCCGAAACGTGGGCGGAGCGGTCCTCACCATTGGCGGGACGAAGAACCATGTGCATCTTCTCGCCACGGTCAAGCCATCGGTCGCGGTGGCCGACTTCGTGCGCGAGGTGAAGGCCAACTCCTCGAAATGGGCGGCGGAGACGGTTCGGGGCATGGGGCTGTTCGAGTGGCAGCAGGGGTATGCCTCGTTCACGGTGAGCGCATCGAATCGAGGGAGGGTTGTGGAGTACATTGAGCGGCAGGAAGCGCATCACCGGCGCACGCCTTTCGAGGGAGAGTTGGCGCGGCTGCTCGAGAAACACGGGATCGAGTTCGACCGCGCGCACTATCTCGATTGATGGAGGTCTCTGCCGCCCCCTGCGGGGGCTGGGGTTGCGTCGTCCCGGCGGTCCACGGGCTCACGCCCGTGGCTATCCCCTGCCGCCTCCTGCGGGGGTTCGGGTGTGGGAGACTCCGCCATCCACGGGCTCACGCCCGTGGCTATCATCTGTCGCCCTGACGGGCTTGCGCGAGGGCGCAGTGCCAACCGCAGGGGCGAGAGCGGGAGGCACCGGCCCGACCCTCGCAGGGGGCGCGAAGGGAGAGCTCAGCCCCCGCAGGGGGCGGAAGCAGATAGCCACGGGCGTGAGCCCGTGGGGAAGGGCGGCGACAGCCCCAGCCTCCGCAGGAGGCGGCAGGGGATAGCCACGGGCGTGAGCCCGTGGGATGTGGAGCGGAGGAAGGCCCAGCCCCCGCAGGGGGCGGCAGAGACTTGTCAGGAGGCAATTGCATGTCGACAATCGGCTGGGGCGTGATTGGGGCGGGCGGCATTGCGTCGCGGCGGACGATTCCTGAGGGGATTCTGCCCGCTCGCGGGACGAAGCTGGCCGCGGTGATGGACATTGATGCCGCCCGCGCCAAGGCCGCCTCCGAGCGATTCGGGGAAGTGCCGTGGTTCACCGATATCGGACCGCTGCTGGCGCGGGACGACGTGGAGGCGGTGTACATCGCCACGCCGACGGTTGCCCACGCGCCGCAGGCCCTTGCGGCCATCGCGGCGGGCAAGCACGTGCTCGTCGAGAAGCCGCTGGCGATGACCGTGGCCGAGGGCCGCCGCGTCGCGGCCGTGGCGAAGCGCAAGGGTGTCATCGTCGGCACCGGCTTCATGATGCGCCACCACGGCGCCCACGTGAAGATCAAGCAGCTCATCGAGGCCGGCGTCATCGGCACGCCCGTGATGGGCCGCGCCCAACTTAGCTGCTGGTATCCGCCCATCGCCGGCGCCTGGCGACAGGACCCCGCCCTCGGTGGCGGCGGCTCGTTCGCCGACATGGGCAACCACTGCTTCGACCTCTTGGAGATGTTCCTCGGCCCCACCACGGAAGTCCACGCCTTCGTGGGCAACGTCGTCCACAACTATAGGAGCGAGGACACCGCGGTCGTCACCTTCCGTTTCGAGTCGGGCGCGGTCGGGATCGTGGACAACCTTTTCAACGTGCCCGACGAAGCGTCGCGGAACGTGCTGGAGCTCTACGGCTCGGCCGGCGGCATCCGCTGCGAGGGCACGATTGGCCAGACGCCTGGGGGCAGCGTGCGCCTCGTGAGCGTGAAGACCGGGGGCTACGACGCCCGGCAGCAGCGCGCCGCCGCCAGGGAGCGGCTGATTCCCTTCCGAAAGGTCAACACCTACCGCGCCGAAATCGAGGACTTCACCCGCGCCATCGTCGCGGGCGTCCCGCCCGCCGTTCCCGTCGAGGACGGTTTGTGGAACCTCCGCGTGGTCGAGGCGGCCTACCGTTCCGCCCGCACCGGCCGAGTCGTGCGGTTGCCTGCCCGATAGCGTTGCCGTGCGCGGCGCGGGGTGGTAGAATGGGGTGAGGCAGGGAGGCCGCAGGAGCGCGTGATGAGACGGATTCTGCCGTGGCTGCTGCTCGCGGGGTTCGTGACCCTGGCCGTGCTCGGGCTGGCTTTCGGGTCGCTTACGCCCATCTTCCGCAAGGCGGTCCTCATCTGCCGCGAGTGCATCGGGATCGGATGACGCATGGTCCGCCGAATCGTCCAGAGTCTCTCTGCGCTGGTCTTCAACCCGTGGCTGCCGAACTTCCTCACGGGGAAGCTGTACAAGGGGCCGTTGAAGAATGCGTGCGTGCCGGTGCTGAACTGCCATTCGTGCCCGGCGGCTACGGGGGCGTGCCCCATCGGCGGGCTCCAGGCAGCCGTCGGCGCGAGGCCGTTCAACTGGATCACGCTCCACGTGGTGGGGCTGCTGGGGGCGATCGGGGCGGTGAGCGGGCGCTTCGCCTGCGGGTGGCTCTGCCCCTTGGGCTACCTTCAGGACGGGCTGCACAAGATTCCGTCGCCCAAGCTGCGCATCCCGCGGGTGTTCGAGTGGGGGAAGTACGCGACGCTCGTGGTGCTGGTGATCGCCCTGCCGCTGCTGTGGGTGGACCGGACAGGGCAGAGCACGGGGCCGTGGTTCTGCAAGGTGGTGTGTCCCGCGGGCACGCTGGAGGGGGCGGTGCCGCTGCTGGGGGTAGGGGCGGAGCGGATTCCCGCGCGGCCCTACTACCTGATTCTGAAGAGCGCGATCCTCGTCGCGTTCCTCGGCTGGATGGTGGTGAGCAAGCGGCCCTTCTGCCGCGTGGCCTGCCCACTGGGGGCCATCTACGGGATGTTCAACCGCGCCAGCCTGCTCCGCCTGCGGGTGGACACGGCGAAGTGCGTGAAGTGCGACTTATGCGGGAAGACGTGTCCCGTGGGCCTGCGGGTCTACGAGGACGCCGATTCGTCGGCCTGCGTTCGCTGCCTGAGTTGCCAGAAGGCCTGCCCGAAGCAGGCCGTGGGCTTTGGCCTGTAAGGAAGGAGGCGGCCGGAATGGACCTCTCGGGAAAGCTGCGGGAGCGGCACGAGCAGGCGATGCGGACGAATCGCATCAAGCTCGTCGCCATGCTCATCCTGCTCGTGGCCCTTCTCGTGGTCATGTGGGAGCTGAGGAGCTGCGAGCGGCGGGGGGCAGGACAGGAGAAGGCGTCCCCGGGGCACAAGGAGCCGGTGGAGCCCCTGCCGACCGTGGACACGGAGACGAAGGCGTCGCTGCCCGAGGGCGAGGCGCCGGACGTGGCGCCCCTGGCGCCGGCCAAGGAGGCCGAGCCGCTGCCCGCGCCCAAGGAGGACCCCGAGAAGAAGTTCCCGGGCATCACTGACCCGAAGGTGCTGGAGCAGGTGTTGGACCAAAACGGAGAGCTGGAGGGCGGCCCCTTCCTGCACATGCTCTGGCGCGTGTCGCAGGACACGCCGGAGAAGCTTCGGGCCGAAGCGGACACAAAGGTGGTGTGGCCCACGCTGTGGGACAGCGCGGAGGCGTGGCGCGGCAAGGCCCTCCGCGTGAGCGGCGAGCTGGTGCAGATGTGGGAGATGACGCTCCCCGGGAACCCCACCGGCCTTGCCAAGCTCCACGCCTACCGCCTCCGGGCCGACAACCCGCCCCCTGGCTCGAAGGGCTACCTCTACGACGTGTTCGCGATGGAGAAGCTCAAGGGCGCCCGCCGCTACGACCGGCTCTCCGTCTACGGCCGCTTCTTCAAGGCCAGGGTCAGCGAGGCGCAGAAGCTGGACGACCCGGACTTCCAGGTCGCCGTCGTCGTCGCCCGCGCCTTCGAGCGGCCCGACTACCTCGACCAGGCGGCCATCCCGGGGCCGATTGTGGACGGCAACCGCGCCGAGGCTCGCCCGCTCTACTGGCTGCTGAAGCGCGCGCGCGACACCTCGTTCGAGGACCTGAAGGCCCAGGCCGAGGCCAGGGCCGCCGAGCTGAAGGAGCAGACCGGCGCCGAGCTGGGGTTCAACGACTTCACGCTCTGGCCCGAGCGCTACCGGGCCTGGCCCGTGATCGTGCGGGGCGAGCTGCGCCGCCTCATCCGCCACTGCCTGCCCGAGAACCTCCTCGACATGCCCGACGTCTTCTACGGCCAGTTCGCCGGCGAGGAGCGGCGGATGAACACCTTCTACTGCATCCACGTGCCCGTGGGGATACGGCACGGGGACCCGATCGTCCTCTACGGCTACTTCTTCAAGAGGTGGGAGTACGCCAGCGAGGGCCGCTACCAGGTCACCAGCCCCATCTTCGTGGCGCAGCGCATGCGGATCATTGAGTACGGGGATGCAACGCCGGGACGGGGCCTCGCGTTCACGCTCGTCGCGGTCGTGGGGGTGACGGCGCTGGTGCTGGGAGCAGCCATCGTGCTGAGCCGGACGCGCGACCGCAAGGCCGCCGAGGCCCGCCGCCAGCGCGAGACCGAGCGCATGCGAGCCAAGTTCCATCCGCCCGAGGAGAAGCCCGAGGAGCCCAAGCCGCCGGACCAGGGGTGAGCCGCATCGGGGGGAGCTGTCGGATCGGTCGGATCAGTCCGATCGGGCCGATCGGGCCGACCGCGCCCCTCAATCCACCAGATTGTGCCGATTGCGGTACCACCAGGCGAGCCAGGCGCGCTTGTCGTGGCTGAAGTTCTGCCCGGTCAGGCTGCGGAGGGCGTTGTAGGCCGCGTCGTTGAAGAAGAACGGGTCCTCGGTCTCCCGGTCGAGGTTCGGGTCGAGGCCCCAGTTCGAGCTCTCGGTGATCGGCACCATGATCTGGTTGCCCAGCGGATCGGTCACGATCGCCATGTCCGCGAGCGAGTTGGTGCTGAGGTTGATGTTCAGCGGGGGCAACTCGTCGGCCTTCTCCTTGAGCTGGAACCGGACGGCGAGGGCGTTGACGAGGGCTGGCACGGCTCGCGGGTCGCCCAGGCCGGCCAGGGCCTCGGAGGCGCGGCGCAGGACGCGGCGGGCCGTGGCGCGGCCGGCCTTGTCGCTCTGGAGGCGGACCTTGGAGCTGGTGAAGCGGTG
Organism: Planctomycetota bacterium; assembly: GCA_016872855.1. Taxonomy (GTDB): domain Bacteria; phylum Planctomycetota; class PUPC01; order DSUN01; family DSUN01; genus DSUN01. Next base: position 5,632 of record VGYV01000004.1, on the reverse strand, counting down.
GAGGAGGCCGACGAAGTAGGCCGTGTTCTCCGCGTCCTTCTGGGCGGCCAGGGCCTTGATGGCGGCGGCGCGGACCCGCGCGTCTATGTCGCGCACGGCGGTGTAGCGGAGGGCCTCCGCCACGTTGTCGCCCCGCTGGTCGGCCAGCAGGCCCACGAGGGCGAGGCGCGCCTCGTCCGTGCGGTCGCGGGGGGCCTCGATGGCCTCCTTCATCAGCTCTTCGAGGACGATGCAGAAGGCGGCGTTTGGCAGTGCGCGGGGCCGCTCGCCCACGGCCTCGGCCAGGCGCGCGGCGATGGCCTGCTCGGTGGCGGGCCGCCGGGCGATGAGCTGGCGCACGCGGCGGGCCCAGTCGGCCACCACCTCGCGCTGCTCCAGCCGCACGCGCTCCTGCTCGGTCATCCACTTGTCGCCCACGCGCACTAAGCCGTCGGCCTTCTTCGCGTCGGCCGCGGTGAGCCACTGGCCGTCGCGCTGCACGTAGCCCAGCTTGGCGCGCGCGCCCTTGTGGTTCGGGTCCAGGGCGATGGCCCTCTCGAACTCCCCGCGCGCCTCGCGGAACAGCTTCTGGTCCTGGCACCAGAGGCCGAGCTGGTAGCGGCCGTCCGCGTCGTCCTCCTTCACCTTCGCCGCCATCTGGCGGTAAACGTCCAGCGGGCTCGCCTTCACCTCGATCCGCGCCACCTCGGCCGCCTTCAGCGTCACCTTGCCCGCCGCCGTCTGCACGACGACCTCGGACGCCGTGCGCGACACGATGGCGCCCTCGACCTTGCCGCCCGAGCGCAGGTGCACCACGTCGCCCCGGGCCTTGCCCACCGCGAGGGCCATCAGGCCCGCCAGAATCAGTGGCTGCCATCTCATGCGATCATGCTCCTCGCAGCCCCCAACGACCCGTAGCCGCGAGCGTCCCGCTTGCGGCTTCTTCTGCCCCTCGACAAGCGGGACGCTTGTCGCTACGCCACCGCCCCCACCAGCATTATAGGCTGCCGCGAGGCGGCAAATCAACAGTGCAGGTCGCGCACGCACTCCATCAGCATCCGCAGCCCGGAGCGGAACATCACCCGCGCGTCGTAGAGCTTCTGAAGCGTGGCGAGGGCGAACTCGCGGAACTGCTCGATCGACTCGAACTGCTCGAGGTCGAGGGAGTGGAAGAGCGACCTCACGTGGTGCACGTCCCTCGCCTGTCGCTCGAAGATCGCCACATTCTCAAGCGTCACCTGGCTGTAATCGCCGTGCCGTTCCTTGTAGAGCGCCTCGGCGAGGCGGATTTCCTCCTCCAGCACGCCCATCCGCGCGACCAGCAGGTCGCGGAACCGCTCAATCGTCTCACGCATCCCCAGACTCCCATCTCCCTCAACCCAATTGTAGCCCGGAAACGCCGTGGGATCAACCGAGTACGGCCCCTGATCCCTGCGCTCGACGTGTTCCTGGATCGTCCTCGTCCCTCGTCCGTCGTCCTCGTCCTCGATTCCGCTGCGCGCAAGCCAAGAGGGTCGAGGACGAGGACGAAGGACGAGGACGAGCACGATAGGGCAACCCAGGCTGGTTGCCAGGATTGGGGCCATACCCGGATCAACCGGTGCGGTTGACAATCCCCCGCGTTGAGGGCTATGATGCAGGCCAACACCTCGGTGCGGAGGGCGAGCGATGGTCTGGCGGCGGCTGTTCGCGCTCTACTACTTCATCAAGTACCTGCCCCTGCGCCTGTGGCGCTGCCGCGGGCCGATGGAGCACCGCGGCTTCGTGGGCATCCAGATAGACGGGCTGGCCCACGCCGACCTGGCCCACGCGCTCGAGCGCGGCTACCTCTCGCGCCTCCGCCGCCGCCTGCGCAACCGCGAGTACAAGCTCCATCGCTTCCCCGCCGGCCTGCCCAGCGCCACCTCCTATGCCCAGGTGGGGATGTTCTACGGCGAGAACGCCGACATCCCGGCCTTCCGCTGGTACGAGCGCGCCGACCGCCGCGTGGTCAACTGCAACCGCCCCCACAGCGCCGAGTACATCCGCCCACGCCTCGGCGCCCGCGTGGGCATCCTCCGCGGCGGCGCAAGCTACGTGAATCTCGTGGACGGCGACGCCGACCGCGCCGTGCTCACCGCCAACTCGTCGGTCCCGCGCTCCTTCTTCGAACAGCTCGGCGGCCTGCGCCTCTTCCTCCTCGCGCTGCTCCACCCACTCCGAATGCTCATGACCCTCCTCGCCTCGGTCCGCGAGCTCTTCTTCGAGCTCTACGACCGCCACACCGGCCCAGGCCGCCACAGCTCGGTCGTCGAGGGCTGGTTCCCCGTCATGCGCGTCCTCTCAAACGTCATCCTCCGCGAGGTCCAGACCATCGCCGTCATGGCCGACGTCTACGCCGGCGTCCCCTACATCTTCACTACCTACACCAGCTACGACGAGCTGGCCCACCACTACGGCCCGCGCTCGCGCCCTGCCCTGAAGAACCTCCGCGGCATCGTCGGCCGCATCCTCGAAATCGAGAAGATCGTCCGCCGGCTCCCAGGCCGCCACTACGACCTCATCGTCCTCTCCGACCACGGCCAGACCGCGGGCGGCCCCTTCCTCCGCCTCTTCGGCGCCACGCTCGGACAGGTCCTCCATCGCCACTTTGAAGGCCGAAGCGTCCGCGTCGAGTCCGACGCCCACGAGCTGCCCTCCACCCACACCCGCGGCCTCTACGCCGCCCACCTGGCCCGCCGGGCCGAAGGCCGCTTCTTCCTCACCCGCGGCCTCCTGCGCGGCGTCGCGCGACTCCTCCGCAAGATCACCAACCCCGAGAGCTACCTTGTCGAAAAGTACTACGTGGACGCGGACAACGACTTCGTCGTTACCTACTCAGGCACGCTCGCCCACGTCTACTTCTCCCGCTGGCCCGAGCGGCTGGACGACGCGGCGGTCCGCCGCGAGTTCCCCGACGTGTTGGCCTTCCTCGTCAAGCACCCAGGCGTGGGCCTCGTCGCCACGAAGGCCCCCGAGGGCGGCCTGGTCCTCCGCTCGCGCCGCGGCATCGGTCGCCTCATTGACGGCGAAGTCACAGCCATTGAGGGCGACAACCCCCTGGCCCCCTACGACGACGCCGGCCCCGTCGGCCGCCGCGCCCTCGAACGCATGGGCGGCTTCCAAAACGCCGGCGACCTCATCCTCTTCGGCGCCTACGACGAGCGCGGCTTCGTCTGCTTCGACGACCAGGTGGCCAGCCACGGCGCCCTGGGCGGACCCCAGTTCTGGCCCTTCCTCCTCGTCCCCAACGACCCACGCTTCGCACGCCTCGCCCTCACGGACCCCCGCGACCTCTACGCCCAGGTCTTCCTACCCTACCACCCCCTCCCGAAGGTTCCAACACCTTCGGGAGGTTAGGCGCAAGCGCGGCCCCCAACTGCGGCTAGAGCCCCATTCCGCGCTTGACGCCTTCCGGCGGATGTGGTATCATGGAGGACCGTTCTTCGATGGTCCCGCCCTCCCTTGCGACGCGGAAAGGGGGTGAGAGCCGTGGCTGACTACGCGACAGCCTTGCCGTTCGCCTTGGTCGCGACGTGACGGGCCAGCCGCTGAATGGCGGCGACGCGGACGCACGTGTTGCGTCCACCATCACTTGCCGATGCCAGCGAGGCCCGACGGCGCGACTGCTCCGCCACGGCCCCTCGACCCCATGTCCCGCGGCCGTGACCCCCGCCTTCCCCTCCTGGACTCGGCGCACGCTTGGAGTCACTGCGAGGGGACTTTCATGTCTGGCAGAACCATCGTGCTGCATGCTGCATGGGCAGCGGTCTGTGGCACTGCTGGCTTGTCCAGCAGTGGCCTGGGGGGAGAAGGCGCAGGGGCCGGCCCAGGCTTCCAGTGGCCGGCCTTCCAGGACATCCGCTACCGTGAGGACTGGTCGGCCCTGGGCCGGCGGCCCGAGGGCGCGCCGCGCGACTGGGCCGACCCGCTCAAATACGTGCCGCTGAACCGCGACGGCTCGGCCTGGGCCAGCTTCGGCGGACAGGTGCGCGAGCGCTACGAACGCTGGAGCGACTTCGGCTTCCTCAAGAACGGCGGCACCGACGACTACGTCCAGTCGCGCGTCCGCCTCCACGGCGACTTCCACTTCACCCCGGCCTTCCGCTTCTTCTTCGAGCTGCGAAGCGCGCACACCAGCGACCGCGAGCTGCCGGGCGGCAAGCGGACGCTCGATTGCGATCAGGCGGACATCCAGAACGCCTTCGCCGAGTGGAACGTTTTCCCGTCCGAGACGGCGAAGGTCACGTTCCGCGCGGGGCGCCAGGAACTGAGCCTCGGCAACCAGCGCCTCGTCAGCCCGCTCGACTGGGCCAACACCCGCCGCACCTTCGACGCCCTCTCCGCCACCCTCACCCTCCCCACGTGGACCCTCACGACCTTCTGGGGGCGCGTGGTGCTCGTGAACCGCTTCCGCACCAACCGCCACGATCACAACACCGAGGTCTACGGCCTCTACGCGACCCACAAGGTGAGCAAGGACGTGGCGTGGGACCTCTACGGCCTGGGGTTCAGGAACCAGGCCGCGGCGTTCAACGGCACGCGCGGCGCGGAGCGGCGCTGGACGCTCGGCACGCGCCTGAGCGGCAAGATTGCGGGCACGGGCTTCGACTTCGACGTCGAGGGCGCCGGCCAGTTCGGCACCATCGCCGAGCGGGACATCCGGGCCTGGATGTTCGCCTCCCAGGTCGGCTACACGCTCGCTAAGGCGCCCGCCTCGCCTCGCTTCTTCCTCGGCTTCGACTATGCCAGCGGCGACCGCCGGCCAGGCGGCGACGTCGAGACCTTCAACCAGCTCTACCCCCTCGGCCACCTCTACTTCGGCTACATTGACTACATCGGCCGGCAGAACATCGTGGACGCCAGCGCGGGGCTGGAGCTGAAGCCGACCAAGAAGCTCTTCGTGAAGCTGGACGGCCACTACTTCTGGCGCGCGAGCAACCGCGACGCGGTCTACAACGCGGGCGGGGCCGTCGCCAGGGCGGGGGGCCTGGGCACCTCGCACAACATCGGCGGCGAGATTGACCTGCGGCTCCGCTACCAGATTGACCGCCACCAGACGATCATCGGCGGCTACAGCCACTTCTTCCCTGGCTCCTTCATCAAGCAGTCGGGCGCGCACGAGGACATTGATTTCTCGTACCTCATCTGGCAGCTCACCTTCTGACCCCAAACCTCCCGCAGGTTCCCAACCTGCGGGAGGTTCCCTGTGAGGAGAGACCGAATGGCAACGGACGGCGGCCTGCGGCGCGGCATCAGCCGATTCCTGGCGTCGCGCGCGGGCATCATCGTCGTGGGTCTGATCATCGGCGTGGCTGCCTCGCTGCTTCAGCAGCAGGGCAACCCACCGAACATGGGCATCTGCACGGCCTGCTTCGAGCGCGACATGGCAGGCGCCGTCGGCCTGCACCGCGCGGCCCCCGTGCAGTACATGCGGCCGGAGATCATCGGCTTCGTCCTCGGCGCGTTCCTCTCGGCCTTGCTCTTCCGCGAGTTCAAGCCGCGGGGCGGCTCGGCGCCAATCGCGCGCTTCATGCTAGTACTGTGTCAATCTTGACATGATAGGTTACGTGGAGTATATTCCTCCTGTGGGGAGCCATCTTCCGCAGGAGGAGCGAATGAACAAGAAGTACCG
>VGYV01000003.1 GCA_016872855.1 Planctomycetota bacterium | reverse complement strand
GATGGCGAGCCGCACAAGCCCTTGAAGCCCGTGACCGAGACCGTCGCGCGGCCCACGCCCCCCGCCAAGCCCAACCCTCCGCCCCCGCCACCCGAGGTCCGCGGGCCGTTCCACGGCGCGCTCAAGCCCCTGCCCGATGGGCGGGTGGAGCTTCGCTACGATTTCGCCGACCCCGCCGAACTGCAGGACTGGCGTCACGCCACCGGCGGGCAGCCGTCCATGGCCGACGGCGAGGTGCGCTTCGGCGGACCGGGCGGCAACTGCATCATGTTCCTCGCCCCCTTCACCGGCGACATCGAGCTCGCCGGCACCTGGCGCGTCACCAAGGCCTTCCAGCCCGAGTGCGATTGCAGCGTGAACTTCTGCAATGCCGGCGAGCACTACTATGGCGTGTCCCTGGCCAGCTACGAGCAGAAGATTTTCAAGGACAACGGGTGGAACCGCCTGCGGCACCGGCCGGCCAAGTGCCCCGACGGCGTCGCACACACCTTTCGCATCCTCCGCGTCGGCACCTCTATCAAGGTCTGGGTGGACGGCGAGTTCTGCATCGAGGCGAACGACCGCGACTACACGGCCGGCTCGCTCGGGCTGGGCGCCTGGTTCACCGCCACGGCCATCGAGGAGTTCCGCATCACGGGCCGCCTCGACCCCGCCTGGCTCGCCTCGAACCCCGCCGCCGGCGCACAGCTCGAGGCCGCGGCAGACTGGGACGACCCGGCGCCCCGCCAGAGCAAGGAGGGATGGGCCAACCTCGCCCTCCTCCCGCGGGTAGCGGCCGCCGCCTCATCCGTCTGGCGCGACGGCGCCGACCCCCGCTACCAGACCGCGCACCTCCGCGACGGCCTCTACAACAACAAGCACAGTTGGGTCGCCAGGACCGAGCCGTCGTGGGCCGAGATTGACCTCGGCGCGGCCCGCCTCATCCGCCGCGTAGTCCTCACCAACGAGCACACCATCCTGTACAACGACCGCGCGGCGAAGCGCTTCGACATCCTCGCCGCCACCGAGTACAATCCCGACTCCGCGGCGCCCTCCTGGCAGCGCGTCGTCAACTGCACAGGGCCGGCGCTGCACGGCCACAGGGCGTTCGACCTGGCGCCCGTGGTCGCCCGCTGGGTGCGGGTGGTCATCATAGACTCTAGTCGGCCCCCCGCGCGCCTCGACGAGATCGAGGTCTACGGCACCGACTCCGACGACGACGTGCGCCGCTTCCTCGACGACCAGGCCGCAAAGAAGCCCAAGCAATGACGCGCGCAGGTGTCAGAATCCCTACCCACTTCGTGTTGCGAAAGACACGGACAAACGAGTTTGCCCGTGGCACCCATTGACCTCCCGAGGAGAAGCGCGGGTGCCACGCCCAAGCTCTTCCTTGGGCGTGTCTTCTCCACCTTGGCGTCCACCCTTCACTTGCACGCCCAGACGAGTTTGGGCGTGGCACCCGCGCCTCTTGTTTCCGACAGTGCCCTCAGGTTGAGGGGAACGAGGCCCTGTCCACCGGCAACGGGCCGGTTCCGGGCTCGACCCATTCGCGGGCGCTCGACCAATACCAGTCCTCCGGAGCCTGGACAAGTCCCCGGCGGACAGGGTTGTTGTGAATGTACTCCGTGGCCTGCCGAATGGTTGCTGACTTGATGATGTTCCGGTCGTACCCTCCGCCAGCTTGCCAGAACCGGTACGGCTTATCCTTCTGCCCCGTCGCAAGCCATCTGAGCCCCTGCGGATTGTGCCGGCGCAGGTAGAGGACCGCCCTCCGCGCAACCGGTTGCTTGACCGACTTCAGAATGGCCGAGACATCGTATTGCTCTCCGCGAGGCCAGATGAGAATGTGGGCGTGTTCGGGCATGAACACGTAGGCAAGGAGGTCGAAGGCATGCTCGACCTTGGCAGTCAGGATGGCATCCCGGAGGTAGAGCCGCGTCCTATCCCTGCTCAGAAATCGGCGACGCTGGAAGCAGGAGAATGTCAGTTCGTGCGCATTCCCGGGGTCGTTGTACCGCCGACAGGCCTTCCTCACCACCACGCCGTCCATGGTCGGTCCCCATACGCTGCAGGTGCCACGCCCAAGCTGCTGCTTGGGCGTGTCTTCCTCACCCTCGCGTTCACCCCTTGCTCCCACGCCCAAACAAGTCTGGGCGTGGCACCCGAGAGGATCGAAGGCTGCGCGGAGCGGCCCCAGAGAGGTTCAAGCATACCCGGAGTGTTTGCCGGGTGCAATGTCGCTCGCCGTGTTTGCGCTCCGCGATTCAGGTCGCTATCATGCGGGGTAGCTATGTGGTCTGCCATGACGAAGCGGCTTTCCACTTACGGCAGGGGCTCCACGATGGATGAGTTATCCAAGTCCCTCAAGGCAGCGAGCTCGATCAGGACTGACGTCGCACTGATTGCGGCTCTGGGCGTCACCTCGGTTGGCATAGCATGGGCTTGCGCTAAGGCCCTTACGATCGCGGCTACGTGGTGTCTGGGTGGAGCTACAGTGCTAGCCGTGCTATTGCCGGGCCTCGCGCTCCTCCTGCGAACGATCAGACAGTCACCCCTCGAACGAATGATCCAGACTCTACTCGGCGACCCAGCCCTCCGCACGTTCATCGAGCGCCAGTTCCAGTCGGCTGCCGCCGCGATCGAGACCAGTACGCCGCAACGCCAGGCAGCGGAACCCCAGGACATGAGGCTACAGACTTCGTCGGTAAGGCGCATATCTTCGGTCAGGCGACCTAGCCCCCAGCCCCCGGAGACAAGCCAGATTGAATATCTAGTCAGTCAGCTCCAACGCTCTCGCTTCTCTTCCGATCCTGGATCAGCCCTCCGTACTGCCGCCGTGATTTCATTGCTCAGTTCACAAGAGATGTCCACCGACGGACGTGCGCTGGCCTCCTTCCAGTTGGGCAACTACTACCGGTCTATCGGCCAGAACAAGGTCGCCATCGATTGCTACTCATCGGCAGCGAATCTGTTTCCGTCGTGGCCCGAAGCCCATTTCAACCTCGGGATCGCTCTATCCGCTGATGGTCGTTACAGCGAAGCGGCCGGGAGCCTCCGGACGGTTCTCCAGCTGGTCCAAGAGTTGCCGACGGACAACTCTCCGGATCGGTACTTCCTCGGTCGAATCCGTTTCTTCCTTGGGCGTTGTCTTGGGCGTCTTGGTGAGACGCAAGAGGCAAGGACCCACCTGGACGAAGCGGTTGCGCTCCTCCAGCGGAATCCGGAGGATCCAAGGTCAATGGAGGTGCTTCGGTGGGCGCAACAGGAGCTATCATCCATGCGGCGCTGAGGCCCTGTTGAGCAACGACCTCGGAATGGGCATTGAAAGCGAGGGTGAGCATGCGCAGGGTGGCAGCGATTGATGGGCGAGGGCAGTTCGCGGTGATCGAGGAGCCAATCCCCGAGCCAAAGCCGGGGCAGGTGCTCATCGAGGTCGCCGCGTCGCTCATCAGCCCTGGGACGGAGCTTGGCGGGGTGCCGGCTCGGCGGAAGAACCCAACGGATGCCCCGCCCCGGCCCTTCGGCTATCAGAACGGGGGCACGATCATCAAGCTGGGCGAGGGGGTCACGCGGTTCATGGTGGGCGACCGCGTGGCGACGATGGGCGGCGGCTTCGCACTCCACGCCAGCCATACGGTCGCGCCCGTGAACCTCACGGTGCCCATCCCCGAGGGCGTGTCGTTCGAGGAGGCGGCGTTCTGCCACCTGGCCGCGACCGCCCTCCACTGCATCCGCCGAGCCGAGCCACAGTTCGGCGAGAACTTCGCTATCTGTGGCCTCGGCGTCGTAGGGCAGCTCTGCGTGCAGTTCGCCAAGCTCAGCGGCACCCACGTCGCCGGCCTCGACCGCTTTCCGAAGCGCCTCGACATCGCGAAGGCCACGGGGGCCGACGCGGCGTTCAACGTGGCCGAGGGGAACCCCGTGCCGCGCGTCGCCGAGTTCTGCCGCGGCCATGGCCTCGACTGCGGGATTCTCGCCTTCGGCGGGGAGGCGACCGAGGCGGCCAGGCAGCTCTATGAGATGATGAGGCCCGCGCCCGACGGCCATCGCTGGGGTCGCATCGTTGCCGTCGGCGGCGCCCGCGTCACCCTCGGCCTCGCAGCCGACCTGGGGAACGTGGCCATCCGCTCCTCCGCCCGCCCAGGCCCAGGCTACCACGACGACGCCTGGGAGCACGGGGCCGACTACCCGCCCGTCTTCGTCCCCTGGACCACCCAGCGGAACCTCGAGGAGAGCCTTCGCGCCATCGCCGAAGGCACCCTCCGCGTCAAGCCCCTCATCACCGACATCGTGCCCCTTGCCCAGGCCCCCGCCGCCTGCGAGAAACTCGTCTCCTCGCCCGGCGAGGCCATTGGCGTCATCCTGAAACCGTGAGGCGTGAGAAAATGGGGAAGTGCTCGCCCGGTGTCGTGCTTCTCTTGGCCATCGTGCTGGCCTGCGGCGCGTCATTCGCCGCCCGCGCCGCCGAGGCCGTGCGGATCATCTTCGACACCGACATGGACAGCGATTGCGACGATGCGGCGGCGCTGGCGATCCTCCACGCCCTGGCCGACAAGGGGGAGGCCGAGATTCTGGCGACAATGTGCTCGGCCACGCACCCCTTCTCGGCCCCCTGTACCGATGCCATCAACACCTACTACGGCCGGCCCGACCTGCCCATCGGCGTGCCCAAAGGCCCCCCCGCGCACAAGCCCCGCTCGCGCTACGCCGAGCAGATCGCCAAGGAGTTCCCCAACGACGTCCCCCGCGGCGACGCCACGCCCGACGCCACGACGCTCTACCGCAAGCTCCTCGCCGCCCAGCCCGACAAGGCCGTGGTCATCGTCACCGTCGGCGACGTGACGAATCTCCGCTACCTGCTCGAATCCCAGCCCGACGGCCTCTCGCCCCTCACCGGCCGCGATCTGGCCGCGCGCAAGGTGAAGCACTGGGTGTGCATGGGCACCCGCTACCCCGCCGACCGCGACCCCGGCCGCTGGGGCAACTTCAAGCCCGACCCCGAATCCACCGTCCGCGCCGTCGCCGCCTGGCCCACCCTCATCACCTTCACCGGCGGCGGCGAGTTCGCAGACTCGCTCGCCAGTGGCAAGCGCCTCACCGAGCTCCCGAAGGACAACCCCGTCCGCCGAGTCTACGAGCTGTACTTTGGGGGCGAGGCGAAGAACCGCCATAGCGCCGACCCGATCGCCGTGCTCGTCGCCGTGCGCGGCACGGGTGCCCCCTGGAAGCTCGTCACCGAGGGCCACAACCACATCTTCCCCAACGGCACCCACGAGTGGCGGGAGGCCCCGAACAACCCCCTGCACCAGTACATCTCGGCGCTTGAGGAGGACAGGACCGCGCGCCAGGTCGCCGGCGAGATCGAAGCGCTGATGGCGGCCCCGCCGCGTCGCAAGCCGGACCCGCCCGCGGGCGACCGCGGGGTGCGCCGCTGACCATTGCCTGCCCATCGAGAGCGAGCTGGCAGAGACGGGGCCAGGAGCATTCTCCTCCGGCGCGAGTGCGGTAGGGAGCTGCGGGTTTGTGCTCTTTCGCGCGAAAGAGCCAACTCCTGGCCACCACCATGCTGGTGCGCGACAGAGTCACCCCTTCGCCCGGCGCGGCCCCCTGCGTTCACCCTGCGGCCCCCAGGCCCCCACGGCCCAATTCGCCGTGCTCGGGAATGGTGTCAGGTCTTTAGGGCGTGTCGCCCAAAGGGTGAACTCGTTGGGAGTCCCGCCTTCAGGCGGTCTTCTCCTGCCCCAATCCGCCTAAGGGCGGGACTCCGAACGGGTCTATCCCCCTGAAGGGGATTTGGGCAACACGCCCTGAAGGCCTGGCACCAGCGCCCCAGTTCAGCCGTTTGAGCTTGGGCATTGGGGTTTGTTTGGGATTTGGAGTTTGAGGTTTGGAGTTTGGTTGCGGCCGAAGGCCGCGTTGCTTGTCACTTGGCGGCCGTGGGCAGGGGATTGCGAGGCCGAAGTAGCGGCGTGACGTGGCCGCCACCGTGGCCGCCGGGGTCTCACGGGGCGGCAGGGTGATGCGTCGGCCGCCGCGGGGCGCGCCGGGGTCGAGGAGGCCGGCCTGCTCGAGCCGGAGGAGCGCCGCATCGAAACGTTGCTGCACGGCGTCCCGGCGCTGCGCGGGGAGGCCCGCGACGGCGCGGGCGAGGGCCTCTGCCTCGACCACGGAGATGCTGAGGTACTGTCGGCAGCAGGCGGCGCAGCCGCGGCGGCAGGTGATGGTGCGGCCGCGGGCGGCGGCGGCCTCAGCGGCGTGGGCCGCGAGCGCTTGGGCAATGGCGCGCGCCGCCGGGAGAAGGTCGAGGAGCGTCCGTGGCCCCAGCGGCACGGGCACGCTCACCAGCAGCTCGGAGCCGTCCACCTCCAGGTGGAGCCGGGCCTCATCGTGCTCTCCCATTGCCTCTGCCATGCTGCTACTTGTCCACCTTGAGGGGCAGGGGGCCGGGCTTGGGCTTGAGGGCCTCGTCGAGCATGGGCTTGGCCAGGTGGATGGGCATGGCGTAGCTGATGCCGGTGGAGATGACCTTCTCCTTGGTCTTCCGGATGAAGCCGCTGTTGACGAGGCCGAGGACCTTGCCCGTGGCAGGGTCGAAGAGGGGGCCGCCGCTGTGGCCGGGGTGGGCCGTGGCGTCGAGCTGGAAGACGTTGAAGGGGTTGCGGAGGGCCTCGATGGTGTCGCCGTCGAGGAGCTTGCTGCTGGCGACTGGTATGGCGATGGGGCTGATGCCGCTGATGATGCCGACGCAGGTGGTGGGGTGGAGTCCGAGGAAGAAGCCGAAGGGGAAGCCCGTGAGGGCGATGGCCTGGCCCTCGCGGGCGCGGGACGAGTCGCCGAGTTCGAGGGGGAAGAACTGGCCGCCCTTGACCTCGAGGAGGGCGAGGTCGTGCTTGGGGTCGCGGGCGAGGACGGTGGCGGGGTGGCCGTTGGTGTCGGCGTCGCTGGGGAGGAAGACGCGGAGGTCGGCGAGGCGCTTGCGCTCGGCGATGGCGTCGAGGACGTGGTTGGCGGTGAGGAAGCGGCCGCGGTCGTCGAGGAAGAAGCCTGAGGCGTGGAACTCGAGGGCGGGGCGCTTGGCGGGGTTGAGGGTGCCGACGGCGCCGATGCCGCAGCGGACGCGGGCGACGATGTCGGGGAAGTTTGGCGGCGGCTCGCGGCCTGGCACGCCGCCGGCGAGCGCCGCGGCGGCCAGCAGCAGGATGGGTGGGACACTTCGGTGAAGAGACATGATAGACCTCCTTTGGAATGGGGGTGTCAAGTGTACGCGTTTAGCCTTGGCTCGGAGGGCCTCGACCTCTCCCTCGGGGAGAGGTCGCCCGCCATCGGCGGGCGGGTGAGGGTGCCTTCCCTGCAACTCGCGGGAGCCCAAGCACCCTCACCCCACCCTCTCCCCGAGGGAGAGGGAGAAAAGCGCCCTCCTCGCTAAACACATGCTGTCAAATGACACCCCCTCATTCGATGGCCACGAGGCGCTCGATGGGGGCAGCGACGATGCGGCCCTGGCGGTCCACGATGCGGGCCTGGAGGCGGAGGGCCTTGCCTGCGAGGTGGCCCCAGCCAGGGTCGGGCACGTCGAGCGCCCAGGTGCCGTCCTCCTGGCGGTTCATGTTCTCGAAGGCGCTGAGGGCGGCGGAGCCGACGGTGTAGGCGAGCTGCGGACGCACGAGGGGCAGGAGGCCGGCGGTGCCCGGCCCTTCGAGCCGGACCGCGACGCGGAGCGGCCCGGGCGCGCCCGGCCGCGGCGCGGCGCCGGGCAGCCAGACCACGCGCGGCGCCGGCCGCGTGACGGTCGAGGCCGCGGGGCTGCGAGGGCCGTCCACCAGCTCGTCGCGGCAGGAGCGGACGAGGTAGTGATACGCCACGCCGTCGGCCACGGAGCGGTCGCTCCAGGCGAGGCCCTCGACGGGGGCGGGGTTGAGGCGGACGAAGGGGCCTCGCGGGTCGCGGGCGCGATAGACGTTGTAGGCGGCGACCCTGGGGTCGGGGCTTCTGGCCCAAGTGAGGGCGACATGGGCGTCGCCTGGCTTGGCGGCGACCTCGGGCGGCGGGGGCGGGAGGTCCTTCGCCGCGTCCACGTCGGCCCACCAGGCGGCTTCGAGGCGTTCGGCCTCGCGGCAGACCTGGGTGCGGAGGGCAGCGAGCACCTGGGGGTCGCGGCAGGGGCGCTCGAGGGAGCCGATGCCAGCGGCGGCGTCGGCCAGGAGGCGCTCGGCGGAGGCCAGGAGAGCGGCGTGGCGCTCGGCGCTGCGCGCCCTCAGGAGCCGCGCGCGGTCCCACAGGTGGCGAAGGCAGGCGTAGTCCTCCACCCCGTCGCGGAGGGCTACAAGGCGGAGGGAGCCGCAAGGCTCGTTGTGGGCGGGGGCTCCGTCCCCCGCGCGGGGCGCGGAGGCCCCGCCCACAGGCGCGCGGGGCAGGGACGCCCCGCCCACAGGGGGGTAGAGGAGGACGCCGTCGCGCAGGTCGTCGTCTTCGCGCCAGCGTGTGAGGTTGCGGAGGAAGAGAGCGCGGATGCCGTGCTGCCAGGCGAGCCAGGGGAGGAGGCGGACGTGGTGGAGCGGGCAGGTAAGGAGGAGGCTGGGCACGGTGGAGTCGGGGGTGGCGGCGACGAGTTCCCAGCCCTCGCGGCGAGCGGTGCGGGAGAGGCGGACGTCCACATCGTTGTCGTGGGGCCGGCGTGGCGGGTCGGTGCCGAGGGGTCGGCGCCAGACGTGGGCCATGAGGTCGCCGGGCGGCTCGCCGTCGCCGCCGGCCAAGAGGAGGAGGGCGGGGTGCTCGCGGGCGAGGGCGCGGCCGAGGGCGGACATGCGGGAGCGGGTCTTTTCGTCGGGGGGCGCCAGAGGCAGGAGGAGCGCGCCGCAGCGCCGCCCGCTGGCGTCGAAGAGCTTGTCGGTGGCCTGGGCCGCGCGAACCACCTCGGCCTCGTTGGGCGCCACGGCGGCCGAGGATGCCTCGCGGAGGACGACGAGCGCCGCGCCGCGCTCGGCGCAGTAGAGCGCCTCCTCGACGTCCGCCGCCTCGGTGCCCCCGAGCAGCGGCACCGGGCACACGCGGTGGCGGAGGAGCAAGCCGTAGAGCGCGTCGCGGACGGGTCGCGGCACGTGCTTGCCGCCGGCGCAGCGTGCGCTGAGCGCCTGCTCGTCGAGATGGCCGACGACGGCGAGCGGCTGCCCCTGGAGCGCGAAGCCCCAGCAGTGCAGCCGCACGGCCAACCGCACCGGCTCGTGGCCACGGGGCTGAACCGTCACCTGGCCATCGTAGTCGCCGGGCGGCAGGTCGGGCGGCGCCTCGACGGTGAGGAGCAGGGAGCGGACGCCGCCCGGCTCGACGTCGAAGGGCTGGAACGGCAGCAGCGGGTCGGGCATCCAACCCGTCTGCTCGGGGGTGAGCGAAGGGCCTGGGCGCACCTCCACCTCGTCCACGAGGGCCAGCGAGGGCGAGACGGCCGCGGGCTCGCCACGGCTGGGCAAGCCAGCCGTGCCACCCGCGACCGGGAGGAAGGAGGAGACCTCGACGGCGACGGCCTCGAGGTTGTCCCAGAGAGCGACGACGGCGAGCTGGACGCTCTCGGCCTCGCCGCCTGCGGCGGCGAGCTCCCCCGAGCGGGCGACCTGGACGGTCGGGCGGAAGGCGGGGTTCCGCGCCGAGATGCGCTGGCCGGGCGGGGCGAAGGTGACGGCGAACCTGGGGTCGGGGAGGGCGAAGGTGCGCGCCATTGCGTCGTGCCAGCGGAGGCGTTGCACCTCGTCGGCCAGCGTGGCCAGGTCGCGGCGTGCGGCGGCGAGGTCCTCCGCGCCGAGGGGGTCCTTGCGGGGGTCGAGGCGCGCGCGCCAGGCGGCGAGGCGGCCGAGGGCGGCCTCGGCCCGCTGGCGGGCGGAGGGGGCAGCGCTTCGG
Organism: Planctomycetota bacterium; assembly: GCA_016872855.1. Classification (GTDB taxonomy): domain Bacteria; phylum Planctomycetota; class PUPC01; order DSUN01; family DSUN01; genus DSUN01. Next base: position 31,118 of record VGYV01000003.1, on the reverse strand, counting down.
CCGCCGGTCTCGCGCAGCGCCGCGTCCAACTCCACCGCCTGCCGCAGGGCCAGCTCCTGATGGCTGGCGGGCGTGGGGTCGTAAACCGCGACGTCGGTGATGTAGAACCGGGAGAGCGGCCCCAGGCGCGCAGCGGTCCACTCGATGGCCTGGACCTCGGCGGGCGGGCGGAGGCGGGCCGCGGCCGCGCGGAGGGGCAGGAGATCGTCGCCGAAGGCGAGGTCAAACGCGACCCACTGGCGGTCAGGCAGCTCGCGCGCGGCCTGGCCCGGGGCGCCTCCGCCGCCTGGGCGCGCCACGAGGGCCAGGCGGGGGCAGTCCACAGCGTAGCACCGGAAGAACAGGCGCGTGGCCTCGCCCAGGGGGATGCGCTGGAGGAGCTCGACGCGCAGCTCCTCGTCGGCCAGGGCGGGGCCGCGGTCGCCAATGATGCTCACGTGGGCGCCGCGCCACTGGCGGCCGGGCGGCTTCTGAAACGTCTCGACGCGGATGGGCTGCACGCTCGGCGGGAGGCCGATGGCGGCGAGCCTGGCCCGCACGTCGTCCGCTGCGGGCGGAGAGACCGGTGGCACAGGCATCTTGCCTGTGGGCGGCGGGGTGGGCGGGGCCACAGGCGGGATGCCTGTGCCACCGGCGACGCGGACGGGTGCGGCGACGGGCGTTGGCGGCGGCAGCCCGGCCCGCACGAGGACGCGGATGGGGTTGGTGTAGAAGCACAGCTTGGCGTCGTCGCCCAGGCGTCGCCAGCCGCGTGCGCGGACGTAGAAGCCGAGGCCGCCGTTGTTGTCGGCGGCGGGCGGCAGGCGGTGGACGATGCGGCGCTGCTCCCGCACGTTGCGGAAGCGCGCCACAACCTCCGCATCGCCGTCGAAGTTCGACACCAGCTCCACCTCGTCGAGCTGGTTGGGCCGCCCGGCGAAGTCGGTGGGCGGCACATCAAGGTCAAGCTCGACAGTCACCTCGTCGCCGGGCGCCACGCGGGCCACCTCGCCCATGCGCGCGGGGCGCTCGAGCGTGGGGGCGATGACCCCGAAGTCCAGGGCGCGCACGATGGCGCCCTCGACGGCCCAGGCGCAGCCGCCGCGGAGGCCCTCCAACACGGCCTCAGGCCCGCGCCCGCGGCACCACACGTGGGTGCGAGCGAACTCGCCTGGGGAAAAGGGGACTGGCTCCTTTTCCGCCTGGGGAAAAGGTGCCTGTCCCCTTTTCGCCCCCAAGCCCGAGGCGGTCGCCGCGCCCCACAGGCCGAAGCCGCGGTCGAGAAACCCGTCCCACGCGCCGCCCACCGTTGCCACGCGAGGGTCCCACTGGCTGCGCGCATCGCGGGCCGACAGGCGTTCGGCGCCCGGGAGACCCAGGAAGCCGACGAACAGCCCATTCGTCCGCCGCCACGAGAACAGGTCGGGCCAGCCCTCCCCGCCGGCGCATGGGCAGGCAAGAACCACGGGCTGGGCCTTGGGCGAGGCGGCGTGGGCGTCGAGCCATCGCAGGGCCTCCTCCGCCGAGACCCCCGGGCGGGCGAACCGCCGGCGGAAGTCAGCCAGCGCCTCGGCCTCGCGCGGCTGCGGCGGCAGCAGCACGACGGTTTGTGTGGCCCCTCGCTTCGTCGGCGCGTCCCACACCAGGCCCGCCACGAGGGCCATGTCGGGGTGCTTCTGTCGCGCCGCCGCCAGGCCGGCAGGGCCTGCGCTATCGAGCAGCGCCACGAAGTCGCAGCCGTTTGCCTTGGCCTGTTCGACAAGCTCGGCCACGCTGGGCCCGCCGGGTGCCACCATCGCCCCCAGGTCGCCGCACAGCCATGCGCCCTCGCGGTCCCACGCGGCGTGGACGATGCCGAGCCGCTGGCCCGGGGAGACGCCCATGCGCCGTGAGACGAGCTGCGCCCACTGCCCCGCGTCGAGCGCCTGTGGACCCTCTGCCTCCCTGTGCCGCGCGGGCCAGAGCATCCAGACCACCGCGGCGCCGGCCACGAGGAGCGGCAGGACACCCACGAAGGGGGCCACGGCGCGGTAGCTCGCCGTCTCGCGCCGTAGGCGCGCCAGGGCCTCCTCGGCCTCGGCCATTCGCGGGAGGCCCCAGCGCAGGAAGCCTGCGTAGCCGACGGCGCACGCGAGGTACATCAGCGCCACGGCCTGGAACGCTAGGTCCGACGCCGCCCGCGTGCAGAGCGCCGGCTGCCGGTCGAGCCACGTGTGCAGGAAGAGGGCGTTGGCCGCCGGGCCATGTCCCCGCCCGTGCCCCGGCCCGGCCAGGAAATCCCTCCCCCGCGTCACCACGTCGGGCAGCAGGGCCACCCCGCCGCACAGGGTCATCAGCAGCGGGAGCCAGAGGAGCCAGCGGCGGCGCCAGAGGAGCATGGGCAGGCCCAGGAGCGCCGCCGCCCCCATGCCGACCGCGAAGTGCACCTGGGGCATGGGCATCGCCGCGTCACCCCCTCCGGGGAGTTTCGAGTTTCGGGTTTCGAGTTTCGCGTTGGCGCCGGCGCCGTTTGCTCCGAGGCGATGGGGGCGGATTTCGTTCCCACCGCACCATGTCCACCGCGGCAAAGAAGCGGCTCAGGAAGGCCAGGCACCCCAGGAGCATCAGGTTGGCCAGGCCGAGGACGAAGAAGAAAGCTGTCACCTCGTCGGCCTCGAGCCAGGGGTGCAGCCAGGCGTAGCCGAAGAACACATTGGCCAGCGGGTGCGTGGCGTCGCGCGCGCCGAGGAGGAGCGGCACCTCGGCCCAGAAGCCGCAGGCGAGGATGAACGCGGGCAGCCAGGCGAGCCATCGGCGGCGCAGCGCCGTGGCCACCCCGCCAATCGCCGCCCCGCACAGCATGCCGAAAAGGAAATGCGTCGCCGGCCCCATCATCGCGAAGCCTCATCAAGAGGACCTATAAGGAATGCAGGAAGGCAGGAAAGGAGGGGAAACCGGCTTGGCCGGTACGCTCCGCGGCCCGATGCCTCTTCTCTTTTCCTGCATTCCTGCCTTCCTTATCAAATGTCCTCATCTTGCTCCTTCCCGAACCGCGCGGGCGGCCTCGGTGAGCGTGCGGCAGGACCAGCCGCGCTCGCGGCAATGGGCAAGGACGCGCTCGACGCGCTCAAAGTAGGCGGCACAGGCCGCTTCGGTCACCACGCTGCCGCTCGTGCCAGGCCACAACTCGTTCGAGTGCACCGTCATCACCGCGGGCACGCCCATCCGCTCCGTGCGGCAGCAGACCGCCACGAGATCATCGGCCGACGCTGCCGCGGGCCGGAAGCGCAGCGCTTCGGCCAGGCCCGCCGCCCGCAGCGCCCCCCGCACGATGCCAGGCAACCGAAAGTATACACCAAAGAGCCGCCGGGGGAAAGGCCGGCGGAAGACGCTGGTGAGGGGGACCTCGACCAAAGGCCGGATTGCCGATTGCCGATTGCCGATTGCCGATTTGCAGAGCAAGTCAGCCGGATCAAGAACGTGCGGCTCCAAGGGGAGGCGGAGAAAGGGGTAGGCGGAGCCCATCTTCTCGAGGGGGCCGAGGCTGGAGTCGGCCTCGAAGCCCAGCTCGGCGAGTGCCGCGGCCTGGGCGGGTGTGAAATCGCCGAAGCCGGCACGATACGAGGTGGGCCGCCGCCCCGCAGCCGCCGCCACGCGCTCGGCTAGGTTGGCCAGCTTCTCGCGCAGGCGGCCGGGCTCGACGGCGCTCGGTCGCAGCGTGTGGTTGCCGCGCTCCACCTCCGCAATCGGCGGCACCTCCTCGGGGTGCAGATGCGCCCCGAACTCAGCCGAGTCCCCGCAAGATCGGGCGAAAGCGGCACACCGCAGCTCGGAGGCCGCCGAGTAGGTGAGGAGATACGTCGGTCGCACGGCGTAGCGCCGGCACAACTCGTGGAACCGCCCCAGCCCGTCGAGCGAGCGGTACTCCCCCGACCGCTCGACGACCCACGGGTCGTCGGGCTCGACGGAGACCGTGACGACGAGTTGCTTGGCCCATCGCCCTAACACCTCAGTCCCCTCCACTGCGCCCCGCGTTCGTAGTTCGGCCTTCAGGCGGCTTCTGGGAAGACCGCGTGAACGCGGAACTACAAACGCGGCGGGCCAGGCGCCAGGCGTCGCGGGGGGAGCGGACGCGGCGGAGCTGGCGCCAGAAGACGCGCAGGCGGCTGTCGCGTGCGTAAGCGAACTCACGCTGTAGCTCGCGGAAGCGCCCCTCGATCTCCGCCTCCGTCATGTCGGCCAGGGGGTATGATGCCCGGTCGGTGCGGATGGCGTCGAAATCCAGCTTCACCCCCTTGGCCTTCAGCTCGTTGTAGATTTCGCAGCCGGGGAGCGGGGCGAAGATTTTCCAGATGGTGCGCTCGGCGCCTAGTCCGCGGGCGAGGGCCACGCTCGCCTCGATGTCGGCCCGCGTCTCGATGGGCGCGCCGAGCATGAGGTAGGCGACGACGCGGATGCCGGCCCGCTTCGTCGCCGCCACGGCGCGGCGGGTGTCAGCCACCGTGTGGTCCTTGCCGTAGTAGTCGAGCACGTGGTCGCGCCCGCTCTCGACGCCGTAGCAGAGGGCGAAGCAGCCCGCCCGCTTCATCGCGGCCAGCAGCTCGGCGTCCACCAGGTCAGGGCGGGCATTGGCGATCCAGTGGAACTGCATCCGCCGCTGCCGCACGACGTCGCAGAAGGCCAGCACCCAGTCCCGGTTGATCGTGAACGTGCTGTCGCGGAAGAACACGCCGTCGGCCCCCCGCGCCAGCAGCTCGCCGATCTCATCCGCCAGACGCTCGGGCGACTGGTGGACATACTTGCCCGGGATCGAGCAGAACCGGCAGCGGAACGGGCAGCCGCGCGACGCGATGACCGACGCGCAGCGGTAGCCGTACTGGTAGGTGAAGCTGCCCGCCTCCAAGTAGTAATCCAGATCGTAGAAGGCGTGGGGCCGGGGCAGCGCATCGAGGTCCAGGATGCGCCCGCGGGGCGGCCCAAACTCGATTTCCGATTTCCGATTTCCGATTTCCGATTTCAATCCGCAATCCGCAATCCCCAATCCACAATCGCGACGCCACACCAACCCCGCGACGCCCTCCGGCGAGCGGCCCGCATCGAGGCGTTCGCACAGCTCGGCGAGGGTCTCCTCCCCCTCGCCTATGCACAGGTAGTCGAAGGCGGGGTAATCGCGGAGCGTCTGCTCGGGCTCCATCGAGGCGTGGAAGCCGCCGACGATGAGCTTCGCGGTCGGGACCAGCTCGCGCGCGCGGGCGGCCAGCTCGCCCGCGCCGCGGATGCTCGGGGTGAGGGCAGTGAAGCCGATGAGGTCCGGCCGCGACTCGACGAGGAGTTGTTCCCAGCGCGCTTGCTGCGCGGGCACCTGGAGGTCGAGTATCCGCGCCTCGTGTCCCCGCGCGGCCACGTAGGCCGCCAGATAGCCCAGGCTCAGCGGCGGGTAGCTCCCGCCCGTGTCAGGCTGCACCAGCGTCACGCGCATTCCAAAGCCCCAGGGGGATGGTTGGATGGGTGGATGAATGGATGAATGTCAGAACCCGCACGCGCTCTGGCACTCATCCATTCATCCATACATCCATTCATCCCCGCCTCCTTTCAACCCTCGACTTGTCCCCGACCACCCAGCCCGATCCGTCGCGCGAGCTTGCGGCCCAGATGCCGCACGTCGCGCCAGGAGCGGACCGAGCGGAGGATCTCCCAGCGTCGGCGCCAGACCTCGCCCCGCGTGGCCTTCCGCCGGAACTCGGCGACGAGTTCGTGGTGAAGGGCCTCCAGCTCCTCGGGGGCCAGGTCGCCCACGGGAATCGTCGCGCGGCTGAAGACGAAGTGCTCGAAGTCCGGCTTGTAGCCCCGCTCGATGAAGTCGTCGTAGAGCGGGGCGCCCGGCAGCGGGGTGTAGATGAACCAGTAGGTGTACTTCGCCCGCAGCTCGTAGGCGAGCTTGCGGCTCTCCTCGATGTCGGCCCGGGTCTCGATGGGCGCGCCAATCATGAAGTAGGCTGCCGTGGCGACGCCGTGCCTATGGCAGAGGCGGAATGCCTCGCGGGTCTGCTCGACGGTGACGCCTTTGCCGTAGTAGTCGAGGATGCGCTGGCTGCCGCTCTCGACGCCGAAGTAGAGCGCTTCGAGGCCCGCCTCGGCCATCAGGGCAAGCTGCTCTTCGTCCAGCGTGTCCACCCGGCTGTTGCACAGCCACCGCATCTTCACGCCCGCCCGCCCCTTGGCCGCGCAGAACTCGCGGAGCCATTTCCTGTTGACGTTGAACGTGCTGTCGCGGAAGTACACGCTCCGCGCGCCGTGGCGGGCCAGCCACCGCATCTCGTCCACCACGCGCTCGGGCGAGACGACGAGGTAGCGGTGGGACCAGAACCGCTGCGAGGCGCAGAAACGGCAGCGGAACGGGCAGCCGCGCGAGACGATGGCGCTCGCGCACTTGAAGGTCCAGCGCCCAGTGTAGCCCCCGTACCACAGATAGTGGTCGAGGTCGTAGTGCTCGTGGGGCCAGGGCAGGCTGTCGAGGTCCCGAATTCGCTCGCGGGGCGGGCCCAGAGCGATTTCAGATCTCAGATTGCCGATTTCAGATTTCAATCTGCAATCGGTCCGCCAGACAAGGCCCGCGATTCCCTCAGGCGACTGGCTGGCCTCGAGGCGGTCGCAAAGCTCGGCCAGCGTCACCTCGCCCTCGCCAACGACGCCGAGGTCGAAGGCGGGGTAGCGCCGCATCGTTTCCTCGGGCAGGAAGCTCACGTGATAGCCGCCGAGGACAAGCGTGGCGTCGGGCGCCGCCTGCTTGCACGCGCGGCCCACCTCGGCCGCGGCCGCGATGGTGGGGGTCATGGCCGTCACGCCGACAAGGCGGGGCTCGAACTCCGCCAGCGAGCCGGGCCAGGCGGCCCGCTGGGCCGGCACCTGGAGGTCGAAGATGCGCGGCTCGTGCCCCTTCGCCGCCAGATAGGCCGCGAGCGAGCCGAGGCTCAGGGGCGGGTAGTCCGAATCCATCGGCGGCTGGATCAGTGCGACTCTCAACGGCAATGCTCCAAGCCTGCAAGCGGCAAGCAGATAGAAGGCAAAATGATTGCGGGCAAAATGATAGGAATCCGGACCCTGATTCCCATCTTATCATTTTGCCGCTCAATCATTTTGCCTTACGACCTCTTCGCAGCCCAAGCCTCGGCGCCAAAAGGCCCCACAGATAGCTGGGGGCGGTGGAGAGGAAGGGGGCCAAGTCGTCCCACGCGAGGACGGCCCACATCTTCTCGCCAGCGAGCGAGCGGAGCCACTGCCACGTGCTCAGCTTGCCCTGCCGACGGTAGAGCCGGAACGCCGACAGGTCCCGTTGCATCGAGACCCACTTCACGCCCGTCCGGCAGCGGAGCCGCGGCTCGACGGGCGACCCCTGCGCGTCCCGCCACGCAATGTGCGCCAGGTTCACCCCGCAGCGGGCGCCCAGCGCGTCCCAAAGGCCGAAGCGGGCGTTGAACTCGATGAGCTTGTAAGTGTTGTCGCGCGGGTCGAGCTTGAACTCGACCCCTCCGAGGCCGCGGTAGCCCACGGCGCGGAGGAGCCGCAGCGTGACGTCGGTGAGCGCGGGGTCGGCCATGCTCTCGGCGAAGCTGGCCGAGCCGAGGCCGGGCGGCAGCACGCGGCGCTTCCGCCCCGCGAACACGCCCAGCGGCTCGCCGCCCCGCCCGACGTAGAAGCAGCAGTAGACCAGACGCTCGTCCTCACCAGGGATCATCTCCTGGATGATCACCCTCGGCTGGTTTCCGATTTCCGATTTCCGATTTCCGATTTCAGTCCTGCACTCACAGAGGGTGTCGTACCGGGCGAGCAGTTCCCCTTGCGAGGCGCAGGGAATGACCTTCGTGCCCACCCCTATGAGGCGGACGACCTCAGGGGCCTTCCAGGCGTGGCTCTCGGCGGGCTTGAGGAGGACGGGGAACTGGAGTTCGCGCGCCGCGGCCTCCACCCCCGCGCGGTCGGCGGGGATGACGGTGCGCGGAGCAGGGATGCCGTGCTCCCGAGCCGCGGCGTCCAAGCCGTCCTTTGTCAGCAGCTTCAGCGCCGTCGCGTGGTCGGGCATGACGAAGTGATAGTACTGCGACAGGGCCGCGCGCTCGCGCGAGAGGAGCACCACTGTTGGGTCGCCCGTGGGATAGAGCACGGCCTTCTGCGGCAGCCGGCGGCCGAAGTCGAGCAGGAACTCCAGGTAGCGCGCTTCGCTCTCCTTGGCGTGGTCCGCGTCTCCGACGCGGCAGCATTCCGCCGCGGAGCGGCGGGCTACGATGTCGGGGGTCACGACGGGCGTGCAGTAGCGGGAGTTCATGCCCAGGGCATCGCGGTGCGGGTCAAGTGCGAAGACGCGCACGCCCTCACGCCCCAGGGCGCGCACCAGCCCGAGGCCGAGGTAGCTCATGTAGAGGACGACAGCCGGCGTGTTGATCCCTGATTCCCTCGGCTGAAGGCGCAAACAGGCAAAATGATCCCGGGTAGAATGACAGGGTCCAGAAGCCTGATCTTCTTCCTATCATTTTACCGCGCAATCATTTTACCTTGACTCTGCTTTCCCTCGCCAACGCGCGGACTCGGCGGCGGCCGCGGTAGTAGCCGCAGATTGAGCCAAGCTCCTGCACGCTGTAGAAGAAGGGCCGGGCGACGCGGAGGCGCGTCTCGCAGCCGACCAGGAACCTGGCGGCCCGCCAGGCGAGGCCCGCGGCGTTGCGGGCGATGTAGCCCACGTTCCGCCGCACGTAGCCGCGCAGGTACGTCGCGACGCTCGGGTCAGACTGAGCCTGGACCACGCCGTCGGCGGCGTACTTGGCGGCGTTGCGGAAGAGCTCGCGCACGGAGCCGCGCGCGACGTGCCAGATGACGGCCTTCGGGGCGTAGACGGTGCGGAGGCCCGTGGCCCCCTCGAAGCGCTTGTGGTATTCGCGGTCGGCGCCCGAGGTGTAGGTCTCGGCGTCGTAGCCGCCGACGGCCTCGAGCACCTCGCGGCGGAAGCAGTTGTTCCCCCCGCCCCAGGGGCAGGCCCGCCCGAAGGCCCGCTCCGTGCCCTGCACGTATTTCTCGATGTTGAACGGGTCGCAGGCCGCGTAGTGCTGCTCGGCGAGGGTCTTGCCCGGCTCGACGTGGGTGCGGCCGACGGCGCAGCCAGCCCCGGGGTCGGCCAGGAGTGCGGCGACCAGCTCGCGCAGCCATTGCGGCTCGGCGAAGCAATCGGCGTCAATGTTCGCCACGAATGCTGCCTTCGACCAGTGCCACGCGCGGTTGCGTGCGGCGGGCCAGCCGCGGCGCGGCTCGTCGAGCACCTTCACGGGGAAGCGGCTGGCGATGGCGCGCGTGTGGTCGGTGGAAGCATTGTCCACCACGATGATCTCGAAGCTGGGGTAATCGAGCTTCTGAAGGGCCTCGATGCAGCGGGCCATCGTGTCGCGCGAGTTGTAGGCTGCGACCACCACTGAAACAGGTGGCAGGACCGTATCGTTCATTGCTGTGTCCGTATCGCGTAATCCGTAATCCGTAATCCGTAACCAGAAGAGAGCAAAAGGCCAGGTCTTTTCTTGTCCTGTTACGGATTACGAATTACGCATTACGGATTGCCAATCGGGCATTCGGCTCTCATTCTCCGGGGCAGACCTTGCAGATAGGCATCTGGCCGCGGCGGCGCGCGAGGGCCTTGCGGAAGGCGCGGAAGCGCGCGTTGTTCCACACCCGCAGCACGCCGTCGCTCACGTTGCCCATCGCGTAGTGGCCGCGCGGGTCGCGGCAGCAGGGCACGACCGAGCCGTCGGCCAGCACGGTGAGCGAGCGCCACGGGGCCGTGCAGAAGGCCAGCTCGGCCCGCTTCCAGCGCCAGGCCTCGCCCTCCCGCCGATACACCTGGAACTCCTCGCTTGCGGGGCAGAACTCGCCGAAGGCCGCCTGGGTGGCAGGGTCATCCCAGTCGGCGACGTTGAAGCTCACGGGCTTGATGACGCGGCGGTCGGCGCCCAACTCGTCGGCGAGCGCGCGGAAGGCGTCGAGCTGCTGCTCGTTGTGCTTCATCACGAGGAACTGGAGTTCGACGAAGGGGTTCGCCTTGCCGAGGGCCTTTCGCTGGGCGAGCAGGGACTTGACGCCCGCGACGACCTTGTCGAAGTGGCCGCGGACGCGGTACTTCTCATAGGTCGCCTGGTCGAGGCCGTCGAAGGAGATGTAGATGAGGCCGAGGCCGCTCTCGACAAGCTCTCGCGCCGTCTCATCGTTCAGGAAATGGCCGTTGGAGCCGATGGAGACGCGCGCGCCCGCCCCCTTCGCGCAGGCGATCATCGCGGGAAGGTCCTTGTGCATCATCGGCTCGCCGTAGTTGGACACGTTGACCTCGATGAGGGTGCGGCCCAGCTCGGCGATGCACCGCCGGAAGAGGTCGAGGGGCAGGAACGCAGCCTCGCGGCCCAGCGTGCCGCGCCCCGTGGGGCACAGGGGGCAGCGGAGATTGCAGGCATTGGTCGGCTCGATCATCAGGAAGTATGGCCTGCCGAGGACGCGGCTGAGGCGCCAGCGGAGCGAGAGGTTGCACAGCCCTGCGTTGACGACGCGGCGGAGCGATGCCTCGCCGCGCCACCACATCCCCAGCCCGCGGCGCACCTTGCCCAGAAGGCCGTGCCGCTGCTCCGTGTCCAGTCCTAGCTGCCGTTCGTCAGGCACCGCCGCCTCCCTCCCCTCCCCCACCCTTCTGGCAGCGGAGGATGTAGCCCGTGGCGAAGATGTGCATCCAACTGTCGTGGCGGCGCTCGGCGCGGCGCTTGACGGCGTAGGCCAGCCTGGGGCAGATGCGGTGCAGCGGGTAGAAGAGCACCTCCAGATTGTAGTAGGCCTGCCCCGTCTTCGCGCAGCCGCGGTCGGCGAGCCACTGGCCGAAGCGGGCCGCGGTGACGCGGCGATGGTAGACACCGTGCTTCTCGACGGGCCGGCGCAGCAGGCGCTTGACGAGCCACCAGGCGCTCGACACGACGGGGCCGAGGACGCGGGTCGTGAAATAGTTCACGCAGTTGCGGTTCGGCACCGTGAGAATGAGACTCCCGCCGGGGCGCGTCACCCGCACCAGCTCGTCGAGCGCGGCGTCCAGCTTGTCGAGGTACTCGAGCAGCCCGAGGCCGATGACGAGGTCGAAATGCCCGTCAGGGAAGGCGAGGCCGGCCTCGACGTCGCCCACGGCGAAGGCGGCCCGCTCATCCTGCACCTTGGCCCTCGCCTGCTCGATCATCTTCTCCGCGATGTCAACTCCCTGGTAGTGGCAGCCCTTCTCGATGTAGAAGGGGGCGCTGAGGCCCGTGCCGCAGCCCACGTCGAGTACCAGCGAACCCGGCCCCACGAGCGACTCGGACAGCTCTTCGACCCGCCGCTTGCGCATCAGGAAGCTGTGGGCGGCCAGCGGGTCGCGGATCTCGTCGTACAGGCTCGACCAGCGGTCGTCCGCCGCAAAGCGGTCAAAGTGCTCAACAACCGCGGCCTTCTGGCTCATGCTAGCATTGTACCATTTGTCCCGGCCCTTTGCCTCACGTGGAGACGAAGAGCCAGAGTCCGCTCAAGCGCGCGGCGACGGCCTTGCCGCCCACGCTGCCATCGAAGAGGATGCGCGGCAGGGCGAATGGCGACACGCCCGCCCTGCACGGCCCGCGACTGGTCGTCGCCGCGCTCACGAATCCGCCCGCCTTGAGGACCTCGACCGTCTCCTCCGTGAACGAATCGGGCGAGCCGAAGGGATAGGCGAAGTGGCGCACGGGCGTGCCCAGCATCTCCTCGAGGCGGGCCTTCGAGCCGAGAATCTCGTCCTCCGCCTCCGCGCGCGACAGGCGGCTCAGCCAGGGGTGCGTCCGCGTGTGGCCGCCGAACGTCACCAGCCCCTGCATCGCGCGCATCTGGTCCCAGGTGAGCGGGCGGTACCAATCCAGGAACTTGTACAGCACCGTACCCTCGTCTTCCAGGCGCGTGGCGAGCACCGCGTCGCGCTGACGGACGCTCAGGGTATTGAGGTGCCGCATGACAGCGACGTAAGCGGTTTCGGGACCCCCGCTCAGTGGGAACTCTTGGTCGCCGAGCCGCAGAGAGGCCCCTTCCTTGGCGTACTTGTTGTAGACCCAACCCTTCACTGTGTTGAACCAGAGGAGCTGTTCCGTATCCACGGGCGTCGTGGGCACGAAGACGGTCGCTGGGGCCTCATACTTGGCCAGCAAGGGGAACAGCTCGGTGTAGACCTGTTGGTAGCCGTCGTCGAACGTGATGGCCACGGCATTGGGCGGCAGCGGCTCGCCGCTGGCCAGAGCCGCCACGCAGGCATCGAGGGTGACGATGCGGTAGCGGCGGACGAGGCAGCGGAGGTGGTCCTCGAACGCGGCGGGGGCGATGTGGTGGTAGTTGAGAATCCACGGCCGGCAGCGGCCGGGGCGCACCCGCAGCCACGCGGCGAGCGCTCCGGAGTGCCAGAGCGCCCCGCTGTAGGCGGCCTTCACGGCGTTCTTAGTCGCCTGCACCATCCATCCACCTTCGGGCTTCGGCCCGGCCGTCGGCGGCCCAGGGCACCCAGGGCACGCGGCGCTTCCAGGCGCGCATCAGGGGCCGCCGCGCAAAGCCCGGCAAGAGCGCCAACAGGTGTCCCGCCCAGGCGTGGGGGTCGCCTGGCCCGTTGCCGATGGCCCGGCGGAAGCAGCGGCAGGCCGCACGCGTCTCGCCCAGGGCCAACAGGTTGAGCGCCTGGTTGCGGTCGAGGCGGTGGAGGCCGCTTCGCCGCAAGGCGCGCAGCTCCGGCGGGTCGCGTGGCTCCAGCGCGGTCTCGAGCACGCGGCGTGCGCCCAAGTAGGCTTTCTCGATGTGCTTCGTGAGCGCTCCGGGATGGACGCGATGGCGCACGAGGACGCGCGGGACGGCGGCGAAGTCGTAACGTCGGGCGATGCGCAGCCACAGGTGCCAGTCCTCGGCCCACACCATGTCCTCGGGCAGGTAGCCGCACTGCTCGAAGCACTCGCGGCGGATCACCGCAGCCGAGGTCGGACAGTGGTTCCGAAGCAGGAAGTCCCTGAAGACATGCCCGACCGGCTTCGGCGCCTGGGCCGTCGGCAGCGGCCGCCCATCCGCGTCCATTCGCTCGGCGTGGCAGTAGGCCAGGCCCACTCGGAAAAGGGGACAGGCACCTTTTTCCCGAGCGAAAAAGGAGCCTGTCCCCTTTTCCTCCTCAAACAGTGGCACCTGCTCGGCCAGCTTCTCCGGCAGCCACAGGTCGTCGGAGTCAATGAAAGCGACGAGGTCGCCGCGTGCCTCTCGGATGCCGTGGTTGCGGGCGGCGGACGGCCCGGCGTTGGCCTGGCGGATGACACGCACGGGCTCGCCGAAGCCAGCCGCCAGCTCCGCCGTCCCATCGCTCGACCCGTCATCCACCACCACAACCTCGAAGTCCCGATACGTTTGGGCCAGGACGGACTCCAGCGTTACGCGGAGATACCGCTCGGCGTTGAAGGCGGGGATTACGACGCTGACTCTAGGCAAGAACGGCACCCCAGCTTAGAGCTTGGTGACACGGGACAGGAGGATGAAAGGATGAGTGGATGAATGGATGGATGCAGGGCCGGCCCGTTCTGGCATTCATCCACCCATCCAATCATCCAGTCATCCCCCACGCTTGCGCGCGAGGCGCCCAAGCTGAAGGCCAAACACCGATGGCGAGAAGCCGCAGAAGGCGCCGCGGTAGGCTCCTGCGCCGACGCCGATGCGGCGGAGGCGGAACGGGTCGTCGCCGGGGGCGACCGGGCCGCTCTCCGTGGTGAAGGCCGCCCGGTAGCCCGCCTCCACCGCGAGGTCAACCACATCCTGGTTGTGGCTGCCCGCAGGGTAGGCCAGGAGCGACACGGGGGCGCCAAGCTCCCGCTGGATGGCCTGCTTGGACTGCTCGAGCTGCTCGTAGGCCCTCTCCGCGGGGACATGGGCCAGGCGTGCGTGGGACACGGTGTGGGAGCCGATCTCCATGCCCGCCTTGTGCAGCTCGCGCACCTGGTCCCAGGACATTGGGCGATAGGGCTCGGGGTCGGCCATGTCGGCGCCCAAGGCGGCGGCGACGCTCTCGACGAGGTGCTCGGTCTCCTCGGGGGGGACTGGCATGCTGCCCAGGATGGTGACGAGGGCGCGTTCGAGCTGCGCCGCGCCTCCCGGGCTCCGCAGGTCGGCGGCATCGAGTGCGGCGATGAGCGGCTTGGGGAGGCCCTGGTAGTCCACCGGCTGAGCCCCCAGCTCGGCCGCCTGGCGAATGTAGTCGTGCAGCCGGTCCCACCAGAGGACGTTCTTCGTCCCGATCCAGCCGGCGGCGATGAAGAAGGTTGCTCGCAGGCCGTGGCGCTGGAGGAGCGGGAGGGCGACCGAGGCGTTGTCCTCGTAGCCGTCGTCGAACGTGATGGCAACGGCGTCGGGAGGCAGATCATGCCCCTCGGCGGCCGCCTGCGCGATCTCCGCCGCGCTGACCACCTGGCAATGGGAGGCGAGGAAGGCTAGCTGGGCGTCGAACTCCTCGGCGGGCAGCGACAAGGGGAGAGAGGAGCTTCGAGCCACGAGCTTCGAGCTTCGAGCTTGGAGAAGAGAGGCTCGTGGCTCGTGGCTCGCGGCTCGCGGCTCGGCGCTAATGCGGTGATAGCGGAGGACGATAGCCCGGCCCTTCGGCACCATCGGCCAGAGGCGGGAACGCATCGCCAGGGAGGCCGCGGCCTGCCGCGCGGCGAGCTTCAGGACATCAGCCACCAGAGCGCTCCTATCGCCAGCGCCGCGAGGGCCGCCAGCCCGAGGGGGAGGCCCACGGCGAATGCCTTGCTCTTCCAGCCCGCGCCGAAGCGCTCGCAGCTCCGCCGCCACGTGCGGAAGATGCCTGCCGTCGCATCGAACTCCGGCCCATCGAGGAGCGATGGCTCGGCCTCGACGCGGCGGGCAAGCTCCCGAAAGGTCACGGCCTCCACGTCGCCGCGAGCCGCAATATAGTCGAGAAATCGCTCAAGTTTGCGGCATTCGGCCTCCGCCGGCCAGAAGTCAGTTCCTTCTCGGTCCCGGCGAATGAGCGAAAAGCTGTGCATCAGCAGGCACACCGCTGCCGCGCCTTGCTCCGCCGCGCGGTCCACCACCCACTCCAGCTCCGAAAGCGAATCGGCATTGAGGTCGAAGTGCCGCCGGGGCGCCCAGGGGCCAAGGCGCACCTGGGCGAACGTGGTGACAGGCACCTCGACGATCGGCCCGAGGCGGCGGGGGACGTTGGGTGGCTCCACCCCCTCACCGAGGTCGTAGGGAATATGGCCGATGGCGACCGAGGCGTCCACGCGGATGCTGTTCCATGAAAGGGCGCGGAACGTATCGGCATTCACGAGCAACCCCCCCGCGCGATGGGCGATGGGCTCGGTGCCGCAGGCGCGGCGATATGCCTCTGTGGCGAGGCGAACAAGCCCGGTCTGTTCGTCAAGCGAGTAGTCGGTGAGGTGCTTGCGGGCGAAATCGCCCTTCCACCAGTTGGGGTGGAGGTGGAGCTGTGCGTCGTGGCCGCGGCCCAGGATGGCCGAGCAGATGCGTTTCACGTGTTCTTCGCCGTGGTGCAGTTCCTCCAGCGTGCTCACGAAGAATGTCGCCTTGAAGCCACGGGCGTCGAAGGCGTCCATCAGCCGCTCGATGCCCCACGTGCCGCCGCCCACCCGCCCCCACACCATCGCCTCGGGCGGCAGCGGGCGCACGCCGGCCATGGACGACTCGGTGTCAACGGTCAGGAGCAGCACGGTCTTCCCCACGCCTATCTTCCTCAGCCCAGCTTGTGACCCCGGGCGGGGGTGAATGGATGGGTGGATGAATGGATGAATGAGAGGAGACTAGGCTTCTCGGTCACCCATCCAGTCATCCATTCATCCAATCATCCCCTCCCAGATTGCCGCGCCAACACCTGCTTGAACAGAGCAAGGTATTCGGCGGCCACGTGCGCCCAGGAGCGTCGGGCGCCCAGGGCGGCAATCTCGGCCCGGTCCCAGGGCCGCGCGAGCGCGGTGCGTAGGGCGGCAGCGAATGCCTCGTCGGAACGCGGCTTGAAGAGGACGCCCGAGCGCCCTTCCTCGACGAGATCGGGGATGCCGCCGACGTCGGTCGAGACGACTGGCGTGCCGCACGCCAGGGCCTCCAGGATGGCGTTCGGGCAGCCCTCGTGATAGCTCCCGAAGCAGAAGAGGTCCGCCGCGCGATACCATAGCGGCATCTGCGTCTGCGCCACGCGGCCCAAGAACGACACCCGCTCCGCCACGCCGCACTCACGGGCAAGCCGCTCCAGCGCCCCACGGTAATCCCCCGGCCCCGCAATGAACAGCCGCCCGGCCGCCACAGGCAAGATGCCTGTGCCACCCTCCTCACGCTGGCGGTGGCACAGGCTTCCAGCCTGTGCGAGGCGGGCAGAGCCCGCGATGAGGTGGTGGTAGCCCTTGTCGTGGACGATGCTGCCAGCCGAGAGGAGCACCACACCGTCGGGCGGCAGGCCAAGCGCCCGCCGCGCCTCGGCACGGTCGCCCGGGCAAAAGAGCGAGGTGTCCACGCCATTGGGGATGACCGCGATGCGTTCCGCCGCCGCGCCCGCCGCGGCCATCCTCTCCTTGTGGCGGCGCGTGAGGGCCACGAGCTGCTCCGCCCCGCGCAGCGCCGCGCGGGCGAAAACCCGCACCGGCCAGCGGAGGAGGAACTCATCCACGTCGCTCCCCCGCCCCGTCACCACCACGGGCTTGCCGAGCCGCCGCCCCAGCCGCACGGCCGCGAAGGCGTCGGGGTAGAGCCAATGGGCGTCAATCACGTCGAAGTCAATGCCCGTTGTAGGCGGGACGTCCCCGTCCCGTGATACTGTAGGCGGGGCGTCCCTGCCCCGCGACCTGGCGCCCACGACCCGGGCAACGCGTGCCGCATAGCGATAGCCGTCGAGGAACACCCCCAGCTTCGGCACCCGCCGCCAGCGGGGCCGCAGCACCTCCACGCCCCCGTACACCTCCCGCTCGGGCAGGTCGGGGCACCCCGTGAGGGCCACGACCTTCACGGGGCACAGCTTCGCCAGCTCCACCGTGCGGCGATGCGTCGAGAGGCCCAGAGTCTCGTTCTGCGCGTGGGGATAGAGGCTCGCCAAGACCAGGACGCGCATGAGCACCTCATGTGGCCGCTTGGGGCGGGGGGCGCAACGGCAGACAAAGTATAATCCACACCCCGCCCCTCCGCAACCTGACCCCGGCGCCGCCGCGGCGCGAGCCTTGCCATCCGTCGCGGCGCTCGAGATAGTCAAGATGTTCAGCGCGTGACACACGGGGTGAACAACTTGAAGCGGCCTGGCCTCCGCGACAGATGGCTCACCATAAGCCTCGTAATAACAGGCACATGTATCGCGCAGCGCCGCGACGGGGAGACGGCGGCAAGGTGCTCACCTGCCCTCGCGGGAGGGGCGAGGTGAACACCTTGACGGCCAGCAGTGCCCCCTCCGTTTGACACGTGACGCCCCCGATGGTAGGCTTCTTGCCAGTCAGACGGCGACCGTGGCGAGCAGGAGCCAGCGCGTGAGCGATGTCCTTGAGCGGCTGAACGCCGTCTTCCGCGACGTGTTCGAGGACGACGAGCTGGCGGTGTCCCCTGCGACCTCGCCCAAGGACATCGAGGGGTGGGACTCCCTCCGCCACGTGTCGCTCGTGGTGGCCGTCGAGAACGAGTTCGGCGTCACGTTCCGCAGCTCCGAGGTCGGCAGCTTCAAGACCGTTGGCGAACTCTCTGCGCTGATCGAACGCCGCCTGACGTAGCCGCAACCGTCCCGGTTGCGGTCGGTTGGCCGACAAGCGGGACGCTTGTCGCCACAAGAGCACGCGAATGGGCAACGCCAGGCTTCACCATGTCGGGATCATCGTGCGGGACGAGGCGCAGCTCGCCCTCCTCCTCTCCGTCCTGGGTCTTGGGGAGGGCCACCGCCAGTTCGTGCCCGAATATGAGGCCGAATGCGTCTTCACCCAAGGCTCCGGCGCCGGCATCGAGTTCATCATCCCTCGCGGCGGCAAGCTCGCGGGGTTCAGCAAGGGGCTCGGCGGCCTGCATCACATCGCCATCGAGGTGGACGACCTTGCGGCCCGCAGCCGCGAGCTGCGGGCGGCGGGGGTCGAGCTGCTCGAAGGGGCCGCCGTCGAGGCGGGCGAGCTCCGCATCAACTTCGTCCCCCCCGTCTACACCCGCGGCGTGATCGTGGAACTGGTCGAGCGCGTGCCCAGGAGCGCCTGAGAGAAGGAACAAGTTCGGAGTGCGGGCTTCAGCCCGTATGCGCCGGATACGGCCTGAAGGCCGCACTACGAACGCCGGCCACGGAGGGCAGATGACGGAAGACAGCGTGCTGAAAGAGGCGCGGCGGCTCCGTAAGGAGGGCAAGGCCGATGAGGCGCTGGCCCTCCTCCGCGAGGCCCTGCGCCGCGGCCAGCTCGCGCCCGACCAGGTGGAGCGGGCCGGCAGCCTCATTGCCAAGCTGGCGGAAGGGATTGCGCCCGCCCTCCGCGTCTTCCTCCTCGGCCAGTGCACCACCTCGTGGCTCGCGCCCGCGCTAACCGCTGTCGCCTGGCGGCATGGGACACTCATCCAGGTGGCCGAGGGCGGCTACGACAGCATCCTTCAGGACCTCGCCATGGCCCCCGCCATGCGCGGGGCAGAGACGCCCCGCCCACAGGCCGTCGTCTTCCTGCCCTGGAACCAGCGGCTGCTCGGCGGCAGCGACGAATTGCCCTTCTGGCAGAGCGCCTGGGTGCTCGCGGCGGAGCGCTTCGGCGCGCGCATCGTCCAGGTCGGCTACGACTGGGTCACGCCCGGCCCCCTCGGCCACCACCTCGGTGGCGACGTCGCCCTCATCCGCCAGGCCAACGACGCCCTCCGGCAACACCTGCCCGCAGGGGCGTTCTTTGTGGACCTCGAGCAAGTCTCGGGCACGATGGGCCGCGAGCGCTTCTACGACCCGCGCCGCTACCACTGGACGAAGCAGCCGTTCAGCGACGCCGGGGCCTGCCTCCTGGCCGAACACCTCTGGGCCGCCCTCCGCGCCCTCCACACCGGGCCGAAGAAGGTCTTCGTCCTCGACCTCGACAACATGCTCTGGGGCGGCATCGTGGGCGAGGCCGGGCCACTCGGGGTCGCGCT
Organism: Planctomycetota bacterium; assembly: GCA_016872855.1. Taxonomy (GTDB): domain Bacteria; phylum Planctomycetota; class PUPC01; order DSUN01; family DSUN01; genus DSUN01. Next base: position 11,987 of record VGYV01000003.1, on the reverse strand, counting down.
CGGCGACAGCCCCGAGGGCGAGGCCCATCGCGCGTTCCAGTTCCACGTGAAACGCCTCGCCCAGCGCGGCATCCTCCTCGCCGTCGCCTCCAAGAACAACCCCGACGACGCCCGCGAGCCGTTCCGCTCCAACCCCGACATGGTGCTCAAGCTCGACGACTTCGCGGCCTTCGAGGCCGGCTGGGAACCCAAGCCCGCCATGCTCCGCCGCATCGCGGATACGCTTGGCCTCGGCCTCGATAGCTTCGTCTTCTTCGACGACGATCCGGCCGAACGGGAGCAGATACGCCAGGCCCTGCCCGAGGTCGAGGTCGTCGAGGTCCCCCTCGACCCCGCCGAATACGTGCGGGCGCTCCAGGCCGGCCTGTGGTTCGAGGCCGTCGCCCTGACCCAGGAGGATGCCGAGCGGGGGCGCCAGTACCAGCAGGAACGGAAGCGCCGCGAGGCCAAGCAGGCGTTCGCCTCGACCGACGACTATCTCCGCTCGCTCGACATGCGCGCCCAGGTCGGCACGATTGACGAGGCGAGCCTCGCCCGTTGCGCCCAGCTTGTGGCCAAGACCAACCAGTTCAATCTCACCACGCGCCGCCACTCGCCCGAAGAGATTCGCCGCCTGGCCGCCCTCCCCGGCGCCATCGCACTCACACTCCGCGTGGCCGACCGTTTCGGCGACCACGGCCTCGTCTCTGTCCTGATCGCTCTTCCCCAATCGTCCTCGTCCTCGTCCTCGTCGTCGTCCTCGTCCTCGACTCTCGGCGCCTGCGACGCAGCGGCCAAGCCAGGAAGAATCGAGGACGAGGAGGAGGGACGAGGACGATACGAAGAAGTCCCAACGCTGCGCGTGGACACCTGGCTCATGAGCTGCCGCGTCATAGGCCGCACGGTCGAGGGCTTCTTCTTCAACGAATTGCTCGCGCGGGCGCGCGACCTGGGCTACGGGCGCATCGTGGGCGAGTACATCCCCACACCAAAGAACACCCCGGTCAAGGACCTCTATGACCACCTCGGCTTCACCCGGCAGGCGGAAGCGCCCGACGGCACGGTGACGTACACTCTTGACCTCGCGGCGGCCCACCCCGCCCACACCCTGGTCAGGGGTTCACCACCCCAACCCCTCTCCCTTCCAGGGAGAGGGTAGGGTGAGGGTTGGACTGTGGGGCGCCGCGGGCCCCAACCCTCCCCCTGCCCCCTCCCTGAGAGGGAGGGGGGTGAGGGGGGCGGCCTCGCGGTAGTGTCCAAACCCTCGCTCCACTGGGGCAAGCCCAGTGGGGGCGAAGAGCGATCAGGAGAAAGCCCCTTGCGCAAGCTGCTCCTCGCCTTCGTGCTCCTTGCGCCGCCGTGGCTGAAGAAGTGGCTGCTGCGCCGCTGCTTCGGCGCGAAGATCGGGCGAGGCGTCCGCATCGGCTGGTTCGCGCTCCTCAAGGGCCAGCGCATCGAGATCGGCGACTACGCGCGCATCAGCGGCTTCGCAATGCTCCAGTGCCGCGAGGTCCTCATCGGCGACTACGCGAGCATCGGGGGCCGCGTCCACGTCTACGGCCCCGCCACCTTCGCCATCGGCCGCCACTCCGTCCTCGGCGCCGAGACGATGGTGAACGTGTGGGAGGACGTGCGGATCGGCGACATGTCGGCCATCGGCGCCCGCTCGATGATCGTCACCCACGGCACCGCCCTCCCCTACACCGAGGGCTACTGGGTCAAGTTCGCCCCAGTCACCATCGGCGACCGCGTCTGGGTCGGCTCAGGCGTCTTCATCCAGCCCGGCATCACCATCGGCAACGAGTGCTTCGTCAACGCCATGTCGGTCGTCAAGCGGGACCTCCCCGACGGCTCGGTGGCCGAGGGCTACCCCGCGAAGGTCGTGGCCCCCATGGCGCGGCTGCGGCGGACGATGACCCCCGCCGCCCTCGACGACGCGGCGCGCTCGATGCTCGCCCACTTCGCCGAGGCCCGCCTCCGCCGCGAATGGGGCCTCTCGGTCGCCATCGCCCCCGATGGCGCGCTGAGCTTCCGCTTCCACGGCCGCCACTACCTCGTCGCCTGCGCCCCCTCCGATGGCGCCCTCCCAGCCCCCGCGGGGCGGAAGCGGGTCATCCTTCTGGCCACCCGCCCGGGCTGGTCGCCGCCGCCCGACTTCAAGGCCGCCCTCACGATAGACCTCACGACGAACCGCACTCCCCTCCCCCGTGACCCCATTCACCGCGCCCTCGAAGGCTTCCTGCGTGCCTACTACAGCCCGCCGCTCGAGTACCACTAGCGAGGAAGGGGACGGGCTGCCATGACGCCAGGGGTTCACAAGCCGCGAGCCGGGCTGTTGGTCCTCCTCGTCATCCTCTACGCCCCGTTCCTGATCACCTACGGGTACGGCTACCGCCACGTGCGGAACCGCGACCTGCCGTCGTTCCACTCCGCCGCCCGGGCCGCCTTCTCGCTCCACAAGTCGCCCTACGATCCCGAACTCCTCAAGAAGCTGTTCCCCGCGCAGCCCGTCTACCCTTATCTGTATCCTCCGCCCACGCTCCTCCTGGTTGCTCCGCTCAGCCTGGTGTCCTACGAACACGCCCGCCTGCTCGTGCTCGTGCTCAACCACGCCTTGGCCGCATTACTCCTGTGGCTCCTCGTATTCCGCGTGCCCGACCCGCGGCGGGCGCTATCACCCGTTGCCATCGCCGTGGTGGTGGCGTACTTCGTCACGTTCCACCCTCTTACGGTGGTGTTCGCCTATGGGCAGTTGAACCTGGTTGCGGCATGCGCGCTGTGCCTGGCCTGGGCGTGTCTGAGGGCCGAGCGGTCGTTCGCAGCGGCTCTCTGTCTCGCGCTGGCCGTGATGGCTAAGACCTATCCCGCGCTGATCCTGGCTTTCCTTCTCCTGGCGAGGCGGGTCAAGCCGGTGGTCCAGACGGTTCTGCTGCTGGCCGCGCTCAGCGTGGCCGCACTCGTCGTTGTGCCGTGGGAGGCCTGGGCCGAGTGGTTCCGCGAGGTGCTGCCGAGGGGAGGCTACGGCGAGACGCCTCCGGGGCTCTTCCACCCCGCCGCGATAGGCAACCAGAGCATCAACGGCTTCCTCTCGCGGCTCTTCACCCAGACCCAATGGAGCAACCCCATCACGGTGAATCCCGCGCTGGCGAAGCTCCTGACCTACGCCGCCGCGCTCGCCGTCCTAGCCGCCAGCGCCTGGGCCGTCCACAGGGCCTGGCGGCGCGACGCCGCCTCGGCGCTCGACGACGCCATGTGCGTGGGTCTCCCGGCGATGGTGCTGATCGCGCCATTCTCGTGGGACCATCATCTGGTCTTCGTGCTGCCCGTGGCCACGCTCCTCCTCGGGCGGCTGGCCGACGAGGGACGGGGCCTGCCGTTGCCCCTCGCCGCAATCATCCTTGTCGGGGCCATCGTGATGGCCCCCGAGTACACCTGGCGGTTCCACTTGCCGGCCGTGCTCTGCATCTGGGGCGCGGCCCTCTACCTGGCCCTGGCCGACAAGGCGCCGGCCGCCGCGGCGCAGCCAGTTCACGTGGACGGCTCTCCCGGGTAGCCCCCGAAGGGGGTGACCCAGTCGTAGCCCAGGGCGACCGAAGGGAGCCCTGGGAAGAGGCCCCCCAACGGGAGAGCCCCTGAAAGGGGCGATTCAGACGCCGTGAAGCGCCCCCTTCGGGGGCTTGGGGCTGTGGTGGGGTCTGCTCCCAGGGCTCCCTTCGGTCGCCCTGGGCTACGACTGGCTCGCCCGCGTTCGCGGGCTACAGGACGGCGTGGGGTGGGTCAGAATCAGGCGCCGCAGGCGGGAGCCGAGGGCTTGGAGGTGGCATAGGGTGGTGGTACAAACGATAGGCTCCGTTCGCCAATGGCTTCGGGACCGCGATAACCTGTGGTTCCTCGCCCTGGCCCTGGCCTGCCTGGTGCCCATCTGGGCCTTTCGCTACTTCCCATCCCAGGACGGGCCGGTCCACGTCGAGAACTGCCGCATCATCATGGAGTATCATCGCCCCGACCGGGCGGCTTTCCGCGAGTACTACGAGCTGAACCCCCGGCTGGAACTCACCTGGCTGGGCCACCTGGTGCTGGTGGGGCTGATGTGGGTCGCGCCCGAGCGGGTGGCAGAGAAGATTCTCCTGAGCGGTTACGTGCTTCTCCTGCCGCTGGCCATCCGCTACGCCCTTCGCTCGGTCCGGCCCCGATTGCCCGCCATGGATCGTGGTGAATGTGGGCGGGGCCTCCGTGCCCCGCGCGGGGCAGAGACGCCCCGCCCACAACCGCAGCCTGCCCCGCGCGGGGCAGAGACGCCCCGCCCACAACCCCCGCCTGTCCCGGACGGGGCGGCGGACGATGATGAGGTTGGTCATGCCGAGCGAAGTCGAGGCATCTCTCCTGGGGCTGGGGAAAAGAGAGATTCCTCGACTACGCAAGGCTCCGCTCGGAATGACCGCGTTCGGGGGCCTGGCCCGCCTCACGCAGAGGCCGGCGACGCAGGCTGGCTCGCGCTCCTGGGCTTCCCATTCATCTACAACTACACGCTGCACATGGGCTTTTTCAGCTTCTGCTACAGCCTGGCGCTCTTCTTCTTCGTCGTGGGCTACTGGCTGAGGCATCGGGAGCGGCTGACTGTGGGGCGCTGGGCGGGGCTGAGCGCGCTGTGCGTGCTCCTGTGCTTCTACCACCCAGTGTCGCTCGTCATGGCGTGCCTGGCGGTTGGCGTGAGCATGGTCTGGTCCGCCCTCGCTGCCGCGCTGGGCGAGGCCGGCCCCGGCCGCCCCAATTGGCGGCGGTTTCTTCTTGTCACGCGTCACGCGTCACGCATCACGTGGTCTCAGGCCTGGCCCTTCGCGCTGGCGCTGCTGCCGGCGGCGGTGCTCCTCGTGTCGTTCACGTCGCGGCAGGGCGGGGCGACGCTGCGCGCGCCGTCGCTGCGCGAGCTGGTGCTCCTGGCCGTGAGGCCGCTGTTCTCGTTCACGATGGCCGAGGCCGGGCTGTCGGTGCTCGTCACCTGCCTGTTCGCGGGCCTGGCGGCGGTCACGCTTGCGACGCGGCAGCGGCGCTCCGATGGCTTCGCCGTGGCAGCGCTGCTGGCCGTGGTGGTGTACCTGGTGGCGCCGAAGGCGTTTTCGGGCGGCTCCTTCATCCCGCCGAGGCTGACCCTGTATCCCTTCTTCCTGGCCATCCTTTGGCTCGGGGCGCACGAGCACGCGCGATGGGTGCGGCGGGCCGCCAAGGTTGGGGCCACGGGCATCACGCTGGCGCTCCTGGGCATCCTCACGGTGAAGTACGCCGAGCTGAACCGCGATCTGGAGGAATACCTCTCGGTCGAGCCGCTGATCGAGGCGAACTCCACTGTGCTGCCCATCTCGTATGCCCACAGGGGCATCACGCCGGACGGGCGGCTTCAGACGCAGAAGATATGCACGTTCGCGCACCCGGCGGCCTACATTGCGTCGCGGAAGGGACTGGTGGATTTCATGAACTACGAGGCCTGCGTGGGCTACTTCCCCGTGCTCTTCCGGCCCAAGTTCCAGCCATTCGTCCACATTGGGCGAAAGGGGGAGTTCGGCACCGAGGGGCCGAACGTGGACTTCCTGACGTATCCCGAGCGGATGGGCGGACGGGTGGACTACGTGCTGGTGTGGGGAGCGCCGCGCGGCGAGCACGACGCGGCGGCCGCGGCCTCGGTCCGCCGCCAGCTCGACGCGGCCTACGACCTGGTCTTCACCTCCCGCCCCCGCGGCCTGATGCGCCTCTACCGCAGGAAGCCGGCAGGGCTAAGTACACGTCCACAGTGAAAGGCGCACATGAACAACGAGGAACAGCGCCGCCCCCACCGACCTCGCGTCGGTGGGGCGAAGGTCTGGCCACTACGCACGCGGCCACACGCTCTCTCCCTCCCCCCGCGCCTGGCGGGGGAGGGAGAGGGGGAGAAGGGGGTGAGGGCGCCCGGGAGCTAGTGGTCAAACCTTCGCTCCACTGGGGCAAGCCCAGTGGGGGCGGGAGCCGTGAGAGACTTTGTGTACAGTTTTCCGTGTGGAGGTGTACTAAGACCGCCTGAAGGCGGGACTCCGAACGAATGCCCCGCTGTTTGGAGTCCCGCCTTCAGGCGGTCCTACCCCTCGCGGCGCCGGCGGAGGGAGTCGCGCAGGGCAAGCGCGGCGCGGAGGAGCAGGCGGCTCTTCGATAGGTGGAAGTAAGGCTTCTGGACCGCGCCGAACTTGCGGAAGGAGCCCTCGACGCCCCGAATCATCGATCCCTCGAAGTCGAACCGCTTCGTGAAGCGCGAGACGTAGGCAATGGCGTCGCGCACCAGAAGCGTCGCCGAGTCGCTGCCGCGGTGCTCGGGGTCTATCGTGCTCAGGAGGTAGTAGGCCGAGCGCGCGTCGTAGATGACGAAGATGGCCGAGTGGATGCGCCCCTCGGGGTCCACGGCGAACCAGGTTTTGCCGGCGTTGCGCTCGGCGGTAGCGCGGTGGATGCGCTCGAAGAGGTCGAAGCTGTAGTTGATGGCGTCGCCCTGCTTCCGCAGGGTCATGGCGTGGTGGCCGTAGAACTCGCGGGGCGGCATGTCCTGGCGCACGGCGACCAGCTTCTCGGCCTTCTTGATGTTCTTGCGCTTGGCGTGGGCGAAGTTGGCGAAGACAGCCTCGGGGTCGCTGATGTCCTCGATCACGTAGGTGTAGCGGGTGGTCTGCTGGTAGCCGGCCCAGTAGAAGGGCAGCCAGTTCGTCAGGCTGTAGTGGCAGTAGGCGCTCAAGTGGGCCACGCGCGGAATGGCCGCGGCAAGGTCGGTGAGAAGCTCCATCTCGTTCGAGAGCTGCTTCTCGTAGTTCTCGCTTGTCGGGGGGCCGAGGAGCGGGCCGAGGCTCTGCGTGAGCGGCGGCATGCCGAGTGCGCGGAGGCCGAACTTGCGGCGGTGGACCAGTGGGATGCCCGCGGCGATCTTCCCACCGCGGCGGAGCACGAGAATCTCGAACTGCCCGGACGCCACCGCCTCGAGCCACCAGGAGCGGCAGAAGATGCAGCCCTGGGGCGAGGAATCAACGAAGGCATCCCACTCCCCCATCGGCTCGCCCGGGCGGAGCACGGCCTTCTCTTGGGAAGCCGGCCTTGGGTCTGCATCGGCCATTAGAGAGGTCCTGCCTGTCGGAGCAAGCCGTGTGGCACAGCCGTCCTCGGCTGTGCCCTCCTGTGGGTTGCGCCGGTGCCTGCACAGCCGAGGGCGCCTGTGCCACAAGCGCTTCCTCGGGTCGAGGTGTTGCCCAAAGTATAGGCCATGGCCCGCTCCGCCGCAAGCCGTTCGGGGTGCATGCAATCTGATCTGGCGGGTGGGTCGCCTACCGCGCGCAGAGCCGCCGCGCGGGCCGGTGCCCAGGTGGTCTGGGAGAACATTGCAGAGTTGAACAACTCTGCAATGTTTCTCCTCCCTGCGCCCCGAGCCCCAGGACCGCCCGCTCCCTCGGCACGCTCCAGGAGCGGCTCTGCTGCCCAGCCGGTCTGGGAGAACATTGCAGAGTTGAACAACTTCGCAATGTTGCTCATCCCCGCGCCCTGAGGCCCAGGACCGCACGCTCCGTCAACACACTACGCGAGCGGCGGAGGTCCTGGCGGACCCCCGAGGCGGGGCCGGCCCCCGGAACGAGAGCACACGCACCCACCGTTTGACACGCGGGGGCCGCGATGGTAGCCTTTCCGCGTCGCTCCTACCGCGTTCTGGAGTGCTCTCCGCGTGGCTGCTCCCACCTCTCCATCGGGCAAGGTCGGGCCGCGGCTGCTGCCGTACGGCGACCTGTTGCGGGTGGCGGCGGCCGCGGGGGTGTGCGTGTTCCACGTGGCGTCGTCGGGGAACCAGCGCTACGGGAAGATCGGCCTGGTGGACTGGCTGGTCTCCAACGTGGCGTACTCGGCTACGATCTGGTGCGTGCCGGTGTTCGTGATGCTCAGCGGGGCGCTGCTGCTGGACCCGGCCCGGGACGAGCCGCTGGGGGCGTTCTACGGCAAGCGGCTGCGGCGGATCGGCATCCCGTTCGCCTTCTGGTGCCTGTTCTACCTGGCCCATCGCGTGGTGGTGCAGGGCGAGCCGTTCGTCCCCTCCTACGCCGTGAAGTTGCTGCTTTCGGGCAGGCCGTTCTACCACCTGCACTTCGCGTTCATCATCGTGGGGCTGTACCTGTTCACCCCGGCGTTTCGGGCGATCACGCGGACGGCGGGGCGGGGGGAGCTGATGCTGTTCGCGGGGCTGGCTCTGGGGCTGGGGTGCGCCTACAAGTTCACCGCCATCGTGGTGGGGTCGGCTTCCGAGGAGAACGCGGCGACGCGCTTCGTGCCTTACATTGGCTTCTATTTCGCCGGCTACTGCCTGCGGGACACGCTTCTGACGGGGCGGGGGCTGCGGCTCGGGTGGGCGGCCGTGGCGGGGTCGCTGTTGGCCGTAGTGGGCGGGCAGTGCCTCGCGGTGGCGGGGTCGGGGATGGCTTCGCGGCTCGGGGGAAACGCGCTGTGCGACGTGGCGGGGGTGACGCTGCACTTGGCGGTGTTCGTGGTCCTGGGCACGGTGTTCACGCGGTGGCGGCTGACGGGGTGGTGGGGGGAGGCGGTGGGGAGGGGGCTCGCGCCGGCGACGCTGGGGGTCTACCTGATGCATCCGGCGCTACTGCACGCGCAGCGGGAGGCGGGGCTGACGGGTCTGTGGCCGAACGCGTGGGTGGGCATTCCCCTGGGTTCCGTCACCTTGGTCGCGGCCAGCTTTGCGGTCTCGATGGCCCTGATGAGCATTCCTTACGTACGCCGTGTCGTGAGTTGAACGGAGCGGCGGGCCCACCAGTCGGCGATGTCGCGGGCGGGGGCGCCCCAGCCACCGTGGGAGCGGGTCCAGTCGAGTGCCCGCTCGTAGACCCCGCGGTAGCCGGGCGCATCGAGGTCGCAGAAGTGGGTGTTGTGCCAGAGGAGGCCGAGCATCGAGCCGTCGGCTTCGGCGCGCTCGAGGTAGCCGCGGAGGCGCTGCCAGGCGGCCTCGGCGTCGAGGCCCCCCCACTCGCAGAGCCCGCCGTCGTAGATGGTCAGGGGCAGCTCAAGCACGGGCGAAGCGCCCGCGCGATTGCCGATTGCCGATTGCCGATTGCCGATTTCAGACTCGCATCGGCGGTTCTCCTCTGCTCTCTCCGCGGTCTCTGCGTGAGAATCTGTTGGGTCGGCGAATGGATGGAAGGGGAAGGAGAGGCCGGGGCGGTGGCCGTCGGTGTCGTGGTAGCCGAGCGTGGCATCGTAACGAAGGCCGGCCTGGGCCTGGGCGCGCCAAGTTGCGGGAAGGTCGAGGCGTAGGAAGTGCTGGCGGCAGCCAATGATGTCGGCGCCGGCGAGGGCCGCCACGTCGCGGCGTTCGGCGGCCAGGGCGTCGGCGGAGCGGTAGGAGTCGAAGCTGGCGTGGAGGGCGACCTCGCAGCCGCGGGCGACGAGGCGGCGGAGCGCGGCCCGCACGGCCTCGGGGCGGGCGGCGTAGGAGTTCACCACCCCCACGCCGTCCACCACCAGGTTCGGGCGGCCGGGAAGGACGAAGAAGGTGGAGCGCATGCCGTAGCGCTCCTCGAGGCCGGCAATGGCGTCGAGGTCGCTCCACGGGTCGGGGCCGCGGCAGAAGGCGCGGGCGATGGCGGGGAGGCGGTTGGGGCGGCGGAGGGTCTTGCCCATTTCCTTGGTGAACTGGCGAAGGGTGCGCTTGCGCCAGAGATCAATGTCGTGGGTGAGGCAGACGGCGAACTTGTGGCCGTCGGGCCAGGCGGGCACACGCTCAAGGGTCGTCCCCGCGGCCCGACACAATGCGGACCAGAGCAGGTCCATCAGGGGGTGGACGACGGGGGTGGGAAGCAGGCCGGCCTTGGCCCGCGGCGTGGCGGCGCCGGGGACGCGGCCGAAGGGGTCGCGGGGCACGCTCGCCTCGTCGCCGCCGGTGAGCCAGAGGGCGGCAGCGGCCAAGACGTCCGCCTCGATTCGCACGCGGGCGCCGTCGGCCCGGATGAGCGACGAATCGGTGGCACGGGCATCCCTTCGGCTCCGCTCAGGGCAGGCTTGCCCGTGCGCCACAGGCTGGAGGCCTGTGCCACTGATGCGGCGATGCAGGGCGATGGCCTGGTCGGGCGTCATCGCCGGTCCGCACGCAATCTCGACGACTGGCTCTTGTGTTGTCTGGGATTTGGAATCTGGAATGTGGAATCCGTAATCCGCCGCCTCGTGGCGCAGGCCAAGCGTGTCCAGCAGCGTGTGGAGTGTGTAGGACCTCTGCGCCGCCTGCTCGCCGTCGAGGCCGTGGGGCAGGGCGGCGACGCGCATCAGGCTGCCCCTCCGCCACAATGGCCGACGACGAAGTAGAGCTTGCCCAGGCGGTCAATGGTGAAGCGCGCGAAGCCGGCCTGCGTCATCAATCGCTCGACCTGGGGCTTGGTGAAGAAGTAGACGGGGCAGCCGCGGAGTGCGAGCCGCAGCCTGCGGACGGGGGCGCGCCACGTCCACTTGCGCGGGAAGACGGCGACGACCTTCGTTCGGCTCAGCCTCCGCATCTTGCGGAGGAACGGCAGGCAGTCGGCCACGTAGTCGAAGAGGCCGATGGCGAGGGTGATGTCGAAGGGCTGGTCGAACTTGTGTTCCATGAAATCGGCGTTCAGGAAGCGGCAGCGGTCCGCCACGCCCTCCCGTTCGGCCAGGCGGCGGGCGATGTCGAGCATGCTCTCCGCGAAGTCGAGGCCGACCACCTCGGCGGCTCCCGCCTTCGCCACGGCCACGCTGAAGCGGCCCGAGCCGCAGCCCACATCGAGGATGCGCAGGCCCGGTTCCGAGCATTCGGCCACCGTGCGGCGGAAGCGCTCGTACATGTCCCACCGCAGCCGCCGATCGAGCCAGCGACCGAGGCGGGCCTTGTCGCCCGTGTAGATCGCGTCGAACTCGGCCGCGGTCGCGTGGAAGTGCGACCGAACCCTCTCACCCACGGAGCCCAATACTGCATCCTTTCACGCCCCTCGCGGGGCGTTCCAGCGGACTCGGGCTCGTCCTGTGACGAGGCGAGCCAGGCCCACCACGTAAGCTGCGTTGATCATACAGAAGTAGAACGGCAGCTTCAAGAGGCGGAGGGAGTGCGGAGTGGAAGCCGACAGGGCGCCCACAACGGCAAGGGCGTAGAAGGTGCCTTGGGCGGCCAGGGTGGCGCAGTAGAGCGGCCCGGGGAGGAAGAGGTTGACGGCCCACGCGGACACAAGGCAGAACGGGCCGAGGAGCCGCAGGAGCTTGTGGGCGGCGAAGGTGAAGAGGAGCCAGGGCCTCGGGGGCCACAGGAGGAGGCCGAGGAGGCGAAGCTGGCGCCAGTTGCCCACGGCGATGCGCACGCGGCGTGCGAAGCCGCCCATCTCGGCCGCCTCCTCGCACGCCACGGCGTCGGGCGCGTAGACCGCCCGATGGCCGCCGGCGACGATGTGGACGGGAATCTCGTAGTCGTCGTTCACGCGGATGCGGCTGAGGTCGGGGCACAGCGCGCGGCGGATGGCGTAGAGCGAGCCGTGTGCGCCCAGGGTGCTGCCGAGTTCGCTCTCGCACAGCTTGATGAAGGTCTCGTACCGCCAGTAGAAGCCCTCCTCGCCCCCGAGCTGGGCCGCTTCGGGGCGGAGCACCTGGTAGACGCCGCTCACACAGCCGACCGCGGGGTCGGCGAAGGGGCGGACGAGGCGACGCAGGCTGTCGGGCCGCAGCCGGCTCGCGGCGTCGGAGAAGGCCACGATCTCGCCCTTCGCTGCGGCCAACCCGTCGCGCAGCACGGCCAGCTTCCCGCGGTTTTCGGCGAATGCCATCAGGCCGACGCCGTGCTGCGCATAGCGCGCGGCGATGGCGGCCGTGCCATCGGTCGAGCCGTCGCTCAGGACGACCACCTGGAGCTTGTCCTTCGGGTAGTCGAGTGCCACGCAGCTATCCAGCTTCGCGGCCAGAGCGCGTTCTTCATTGTACGCAGGCACCAGAAGCGTGACGGTGGGCGT
>VGYV01000002.1 GCA_016872855.1 Planctomycetota bacterium | reverse complement strand
GTGGAATTGGCTGGCGATTGGCTTCGCGTTCCTGTCCGCACAGGCGCTGGGTGGGCAACGGAAGGACAACGATCCTCACGCGACCGGCGCCCTGCGGCCCACGGCGAAGCAGCGCGAGTGGGCCGACAAGCACATGGTTGCCGCGGGCCGCGTGCGGCTGAACAAGCTGGGCCTCGACCGCGTGAACGCGGAGAGGAAGAAGAGGGGCCAGAGAGAGCTGACGCAGGTGGCCCCGGCGGCCCTCGGCAGCGAGGTGGGTGGAGAGCCAACCGGGGAGGGCGCGCCCGCGGAGGCGGGGGCGAGCTACGTGGACAACAGCACACTGCCTTACTTTCCCCCCATCCGCAGCCAGGGCTCGCTCGGCTCCTGTGCACAGTTCTCCGCCGTTTACTACACCCTGACCCACATGACCGCCATGGCCCGCGGCTGGGACGCCAAGACCGGGGGCGACGGGTTCCGCTTCTCGCCGAAGTGGACGTATAACATGGTCAACGGCGGGGTGGACGGCGGGTCGTGGCATTACGACGCCTATGCAATCGCCCAGAAGCACGGCGTCGCCACCTGGGCCGAGTTCCCCTACGACAGCAACTACCGCGCCTGGTGCCTCAACCCGGCCGTCTGGCGCACGGCCATCAACGTGCGCGCCGACCAGGCTGGCCGCGTCCTGAATGTGGACACGGAGGCCGGCCTCGCGCAGCTCAAGCAACTCCTTCTCAACGGCTACGTCCTGAACTTCGCCACCTACATCGGTTCCTGGCAGTTCAAGCCCGCCAGCGATGACCCCTCGACCACGGCCGACGACGCCTTCGTCGGCAAGAACTGCGCCACCTATGTCAACGGTAGCATCGGCGGGCATGTCATGACGGTAGTCGGCTACTCCGATGACATCTGGGTGGACATCAATGGCAACGGCACGGTGGACGCCGGCGAGAAGGGTGCCCTCCGCATCGCCAACTCCTGGGGCACAGGCTGGCAGGAGGGCGGCTTCACCTGGTTTGCCTACGACGCGTTGAAGTCCGTCTCGGCGGTCCCCGGCGCCCCGGCCGCGGGGCGCCAGGAGGGCTGGTGGTATCGCGAGGCCTGCTGGGTCACGGCCCGGCCCTCGTACGCGCCCACGATGCTCGCCAAGGTCACGCTGAACCACCTCAAGCGGGACCAGTTGCTCGTCTTCCTGGGAATCGGCGACACCACGGCCACCCAGCCCGCGAATGCCTGGTTCCCGAGCGACGACGTGCTCTACTACGGCGGCGGCTCCTTCGCCTTCGATGGCACCACCACCGCGTGCGACGGCAGCTTCTGGCTCGACTTCAGCGACATCGCGCCCACCACGGCCATCACCACCAAGCGCTGGTTCGCAGGCATGGTGGACAACGCATCGGGCGACGCCGCTGCCATCCGCTCCTTCAACCTGTACCAGGTGACGGAGACCGGCGACCTCCTCGTTGGCACCGCCGCCAACACGCCTAAGGCTGCCGACGAGGCACTGGCCTACGTCTGGATCGACTACTTCGGCGGCACTGGCAACAAGCCGCCCGTCGCGGTCGCCGTGGCCGACGTCGAGCAAGGCTTCGAGCCCTTGATCGTCGACTTCGACGGCTCGTCGTCCTACGACAGCGACGGCTTCATCACCCGCTACGACTGGGACTTCGGCGACGGGACAGTGCGTGCCGATGCCGGTCCGACGGTGAGCCACATCTACACCACGACCGGCACCTTCACCGTCACGCTCACCGTCACCGACAACCAGGGGGCGACCGCCAGCACCACACTCACCATCACCGTCGTAGCCCCCGAGCCCCCGGCCGCCCCGACCGGCCTGACTGCCACGGTCTCCAAGCAGAACGTCACCCTGACCTGGACGGACAACTCCACCACCGAGAGCGGCTTCTACGTCGAGCGCGGGGTCAAGGTGAAGAAGTCCTTCGTCTTCGCGCGCATCGCCACCGTGGGGCCGAACGCCACGACCTACACCGACTCCGGCCTGGCCGCCGGCACCTACGCCTACCGCGTCCAGGCCTTCCGCCTCAGCCCTGACCTGACCTCCGCCTACTGCGGCCCGGTCACGGCTACCGTGAGGGCAAGATAGCGTCGCCTGGGGCAGAAAAGGGGACATTCTCCTTTTCTGCCCGAGCAGACATCGGCAGTCGCCCGAGGCCGCGCCGCCGCGCGGCCTCGGAGACCTCAAGGCAAGGAGCAGGACGAGAAGCTTCAGATGGCCGCTGGCTCTCTCGCGGGTTCTCTTCCGGCGCTGCCGGTGCCCGTGCCGCCTCCGCGGCCGCCCTCGTTGGGCTGAACGCCACGCACCCCTCGTCCTGCTCCACGCCATTTCCCCCCACCTCGCCAGCCGTCCGCCGTTTGGGGGCCGCCCCGGAGGGGCTTGCCCCGCCAAACCCCCGTTTCCTCGCGTGGGGCGACGGCCCTTCCCAATCTCCCACGGGGGTGGGGGCTGTGGGCCCCCCGGAGTCCGCCCCTCCGGGGCGGAAATCATTCCGCGTCGGAGACGCGGACTCCGGAGTCCGCCCCTCCGGGGCGGAATCCAATCTCCCACGGGGGGGCTGTGGGCCCCCCGTTGCCGTAGGGGATTCCCCCACCTCGGGTCAGGCAATCCCGGAAGAAAAAGCTTGACAAGGCCCCTTGACCCCCTTATACGGGGTCATAGGTGCGTGCCAGCCTCGCGGGGAGAGGGCGAGAGAGAGCCCTGCCGGCAACTCCACGAAAGGACTTTGACATGGGGTCGTTGCGCTTGCACCATGCGTCGCATCGCACTGGGGCGCGGAGGGGGTGCGCCCGGCGCAGGTCGCTCCTCCGGCTCGGCGCCTTCGCGCTCATCCTCGCCACCGTATTGCTCCCAGCCGCCCTCTTCTATGGCGGCGTGAAGGACACGCGACTGCCCTGGAGCACGTTCTTCAACAACCCCTATGTCACCTACTACACGATAGACGGCAGGAAGGTCATGGACTACGAGAGTTCCGCCGACCCGACCCACGGGCCGGCGGCCGTCGAGCCCGACTGCATTGACATCGCCTCGGCCTCGCCGAACCCGATGGCCCCGGGGCCGGCTCCATCCGTCTGGTACGGCTACTACAACGGCGGAACGGCGTGGAACCCCAACGACCCCGCGACAATGAACGACGACTACGTCTTCTTCCGCCTGCGCGTGCAGGGCAACCCCAAGGACCAGGGCGGAAACGGCGACTACTGGGTCTCGCGTCACTGGAATACTGGAATATCCTTATTGACTGCGATGGCGACGGGTACAAGGAGTACTGGCTCGACCTGGACGGCACGAACGTGAACGCCCTGAAGCTGATGTACAACAACGACAACACGCAGGAGATGCTGGACCCCGAGGGGAGTGAGATCAACCGCTGGACGACCATGAGCATCGAGGACGCAGGCAACCTCTCCCACACCCTGGCGGTGAACATCGCCGACCGCACGGAGCAGTGGTTTGTGGACTTCCAGATTCCCTTGACGGCACTCAAGGACAACTTCGGGAACCAACTCGTCTACCCCGACACCCCGATCCGCCTGGCGTACTCGACCAGCGCGTCCAACACCGATCCTCTCCAGAAGGACTGGATGGGCTATACCCCCTTCGGCGACGTCATCACCCTGGCCACGCCGGCCATCAGGTTCACCGACCAGACTCTTGCGCCGGACGTCCAGTACTACTATGTGGGCGGCTATGTGTACGTCCTCGTCACGGCGCGGAATGCCAACACCGACTCCAATGTCTTCGAGACCATCACCGTCACAGTGACCGATCCGCTGACGGGCGACGTGGAGACCCTCACCCTCCGCGAGACGGCCAAGGACAGCGGCATCTTCTCCAACCAGGGCGCCGCCACCGATCCCGTCTCCAACCCCGCCACGCCTCGGGGCTGGATCCCGACGGTCTACACGTATCGCACGGCGGTGGCGGAGACCTGGACCGCGACCTACAACGGCACGAACTGGGATGTAGCCGGCACCGTCTCCCTCGCCCAGGGCACCGCGACCGCCGGCACGCAGTTCACCTCAAACAACGGCGCCGTGTCGTTCACCATCTACGAGAACAAGAACCCCAACAAGCCGCAGACTGGCGACACAATCACGTTCCAGACCTATGCGGCGGACCCCCTCCCCACATCCTCCTCGTTGGGCGGCGGGATTGACGACGGGACATTCAGGGTGAACGCGGGCGACTGGATCATGACCCGCTATGTCGAGAACAGCGTGAACTACGACGACTGGGCGCAGATCCTGGGGCCGGGGACTCCCATCATCCGGTTCACGCGCGCCGACGGGACGGACGCCACGAGCTACACTCTGACCGAGGGCACGCCGGCGAGCGATCCCATCTACGTGACGGTGAATCACGCCGCCGCGAACACCAACCCCGATACCGTGCAGACCATCTACGTTGTGGTGACGGGGACGCGTGGCGACTCGGAAGGCAACGGCACGACGACGATCGCCCTGACGGAAACCGACCCTGACACGGGCGAGTTCCGCAACACGAGTCCCCTTCCGTCCTTTGCCACCAGCTCGCCCACGCCGAACAATGGCACCTTCGAGGAATACGTGGGCGGAATCGCCACGGCCACCTACACCTACCCCCCCTCAGCGGCTACCCCGGCGGCACTGTCACGGACGTCGCCAACATCCTCGTCCCCAACGCCGGCACCGTGGCGTTCGTCAACGGCACGGGGCTCTACGACGTCACGACCTACAGCGACGGCGACTATATCTTCGTCAAGGTGACGGACAGCAACTACGGGACGACCAGGACCGATCTGGTGACGACCGCCGGCTTGGCGGTGGTGACCTCGGTGTCGTCCACGTTCATCACCAGCGGTGTGGCGCCAGGCGACCAGTTCAGAATCCTGAGCGGCACGAACGCGGGGATGTACACGGTGTTGACCGTCAACAGCGAGACCTCCATCACCTTGACTCAGAACCTCGCGGCATCGGGCACGGGGATCACATTCGACGCGGTCCGCGACACCCGGACCGTCAGAGTCTCCAGCCCGACCGGCGACTATCAGGACGTGACCCTGCGCGAGACCGACGCGTACTCGCACGTGTTCATGAATACGAACAACGATCTGACGACGGCATCCTCCAACGTCGTGACGTCGGCCTCGGCCAAGTTCGAGACCGATGGCGTGCTGCCCGGCGACAAGTTCGTGATCCTCAGCGGGCCCGACATGGGCGAGTACACGGTCCAGATCGTCAACAGCCAGACGCAGATCACGCTGACCCAGACGCTCACGACCCCGCGGACGGACATCGTCTTCCAGACCAGGCCACTGCTCCAGGCGCAGCTCTACGATGGCAGCTACTCCACCACGGACCGCATCCTCGAGGCGAACAACCGTGACATCTTGACCGTGACCTACGTGGATGGCAATCCTCCCGGGACGCTCACCGACACGGCAACGTTCGGCGCCAGCCCCACGGCGGCGACCGTCTCCGCCTTCCGCGCCACGTGCGAGGGCGGCAGGACCGTGGTCGAGTGGGAGACGGCCTCGGAACACGGCACCGTGGGCTTTTACCTCCTGCGCCTCAACGAGGCCAGCGGGAAGTTCCAGAAGGTCAGCGAACACCTCGTGCCCGGCGTCCTCACTGACCCGCAGGGCGGCACCTACCGCCTCGCAGACCCCTCGGCCAAGGCGGGCAAGACCTACACCTACCAGCTCATCGAGGTGGAATCTCGGGGGACCGAGCTCGTCTGCGGGCCATACCGAGTCACAGTTCAGGAACAGCGCGACGCGAAGGCGACCGACCTGGGTCCTGAGGGCTTCAGCCGCCGCGCGCGAAGCGTGCAGGGCGGCGAAGCGCCGGGTCTTCCTGGTCAGGCGGCGGCGAAGGAGAAGGCGGCGGCAGGGAAGTCCGCGAAGCTGATCGTGGTTCCGACCCCACCGCCCCAGTCGGTGCCCGCGCCCTCGGGCGCACAGCCGGCCATCAAGATCGCCGTGAAGGAGGCCGGGCTCTACCGCGTGGAGGCCCCCGAGATCGCGGCCCTGCTGGGCATCCCGAAGAGCGCCATCGGCGTCGCCATCCGCAATGGGCGGCTCCTGCTCTCCTGCCAGGGAAAGGTCGTGCCCTACCTTCCCGCGCCGGCCGACGCCGGCATCCTCTTCTACGGCCAGCCCATGAAGAGCATCTACACCGACGAGAACGTCTATTGGCTCCAGGCCGCCAGGGGCCTGCTGATGAGCAAGGGGACAAGTTCCGGCGCGCAGGCCGGCCCCACCCCCGGGACTTTCGCCGACACGGTACACGCTGAGGTGAACCGATTCGCCCTCACCGCGGTCTTCTCGGACCCCGAGGCCGACTTCTGGCTGTGGGACTACGTGTATGTGACCCCCAAGAGCACGAGTCTTGCGACCAAGGCATTCGCTGTCTCCGCCCCGGACCCGGCGCCGACGGGGGCGGCCACCCTCGTCGTCCGTCTCAAGGGCGCCACGGCCACCCAGGCCAACCCCGACCACCACGTCGTGGTGGCCCTCAACGGCACGGTCATCGGCGAGGGGCGCTGGGACGGCACGCAGGCCTGCACCCTCACGCTCCCCTTTGACCAGCAACTCCTCACCGCGGCCAACACGGTGACCATCAAGGCCGTCGGGGACACGGGAGCCCCCTACAGCGTCTTCTACCTCGATTCGCTAGACCTCACCTACCGGCGCTTCTACCTGGCCGTCAACGGCAGCCTGCTGTGCAAGACAGGGGACCGGGACGTGGTGACGATCGGGCGCTTCAGCCAGCGCGCGATCTCCGTCTTCGACGTGTCCGACCCCTGGCTCCCCGAACTGCTCGACGGGGCCACGGTCGAGGAGATCAACGGGGCGTTCCTGGCCAGCGTGCCCGCGGCGCCTGGGGGCGTCTACTACGCGCTCACGCCCGACGCGGTGAAGGCCCCCGTCTCCGTGGTGGCCGATGTGCCTTCGCGCCTCACCTGGCGCGGCAACGGGGCGGACTACGTGGTGATCGCGCCGAACGTGCTGATGGATGGCGCGAAGGCCCTCGCCTCGTACCGTCAGGCCAAGCGCTTCAAGACGATGGCCGTAGACCTCGTGGACATCTACGACGAGTTCAACCACGGGATCGCGAACCCGCACGCGATCCAGGCCTTCCTGGCCCTGGCGAAGGGCACATGGAAGACGGCGCCCCGCTACGCTGTGCTGGCCGGGAACGGGACATACGACTACAAGAACTACCAGGGCTACGGCGACAATCTGTTGCCGCCGTTGATGATGGCCACCGACTACGGGCTCTTCGCGTCCGACACCCAGCTCGCCCCCGCGGGGCTCGCCATCGGACGGCTCCCAGCCGCGAGCGCGGCCGAGATGTCGGCCCTCGTCAGCAAGATCACCGCCTATGAGGCCGCCAGCGGAGAGTGGACAGGACACGTGGTCCTGGCGGCGGACAAGGCCGACCCCAATGCCGGCTCGTTCCCGCAGGACAGCGACGACCTGTCAGGCCTCGTGCCCGCGCCCTACATCGTGGATAGGGTATACCTCTCCCAGTTCCCCATCGCGATCGCCCGTGCCATGCTGCTGGCCGACCTCAACGACGGGGCGTTCCTCCTGAACTATATCGGCCACGGCTCGGCGACCCAGTTCGGCGGCAGCAACCTCCTGACGACAGCCGACGTCGCCTCGCTGGCCAACGGGGATCGCATGCCCGTGGTCACGGCGTTCACATGCCTGGCCGCGCGCTTCGATCTGCCGGGGGTGCAGTGCCTTGGCAAGGCGTTCGTCCTAAAGAGCGGCGGCGGCGGCATCGCCTTCTGGGGACCTTCGGCTCTCGCGGAGAACAACGAGTCCAAGACCCTCGCCATCGAGTTCTTCCGCCAGGTCTTCGGCCGCCAGGAAGCCATTCTGGGCGATGCGGTGCTGAAGGCATCTGCGGCTGGCCCAGCGAGCGCGCGCCTCTACCAGCTCCTGGGTGACCCCGCCTTGCGCCTGCGGCGGCCGCAATAGCCCGGGGGGCGCCCGAATGGCAGATGCAAGCTCGGGCCTGGTGCTCAAGAAGCGCGGCGACGTGGTGACCCGCCAGATTGTGGGCGAGACCCTTCTCGTGCCCATTCGCGGGAGGGTCGCCGACATGCAGAAGCTCTTCTGCCTCAACCCCGTCGCCGCGTTCGTGTGGGAGAAGTTGGACGGGACGCGGACGCTTGCCGACATTCGAGATGCCGTCCTCGATGCCTTTGCCGTGCAACAGGACCGAGCGGAGGCCGACATCCAGGAGTTCATCGCCGAACTCCTTGCGGCGGAACTCGTCCAGGAAGCTTCATAGCCGTGGACTGCTCGCTGACCAAACCGCCCGACAACGTCGAGTTCCTCACCGAGTTCAACCAAAAGGCGACTCAGCAGAGGGTCCCCCTGTCCGGCAGCGTCGAGCTGACCCAGCGGTGCAACCTGACCTGTGTCCACTGCTATCTGAGGCCCAGGGGGACATTCTGCTTTCCGCCCGCGTCGGAGACGCGGACTCCGGAGTCCGCCCCTCCGGGGCGGAAATCCGAAAGCAGGCCCAGGGGGACATTCTGCTTTCCGCCCCCAAAGGGGGCGCCGAAGGCCGCTTCGCGGGAAAGCAGAATGTCCCCGTGGGAGCTCACCACGGCTCAGTGGCTCGCCATCCTCGACCAGGCGACGGAGGCGGGCTGCCTGGAACTCCTCATGACGGGCGGGGAGCCGTTGCTGCGGCCGGACTTTGCGGTTATCTACCGCCACGCCAGGCAGAACGGGCTGCTGGTCATGGTCTTCACGAACGGCACGCTCGTCACCGACGAGACGGCGGCCCTCTTCGCCGATATGCCGCCGCGGCAAGTCGAGGTCACTCTCTATGGCGCCACGGGGGCGACGTACGAGAGGATCACGGGCGTGCGCGGCTCGTTCGCGGCCTGCCTGGCCGGCCTGCGGCGGCTGCTCGACGCGCGGGTTCCCGTGGGCCTGAAGACCGTGCTGATGACGCTCAACCGCCACGAGTTCTCTGCCATGCAGCAACTGGCGGCCGCGATGGGCGTGAGGTTCCGCTTCGACGCGGCCATCTTCCCGCGCTTCGACGGCGACAGGACGCCCCTGCGCCTGCGCGTGCCGGCCCGCGAGGCCGTGGCGAGGGAGTTGGCGGACGAGGGGACGGTTCAGAAGTGGCGCGACTTCGTCCGCAGGCAGGGCGCCATCGCTCCCACACAGGCGCTCTACCAGTGCGCCGCAGGCCTCACCGGCTTCCATGTGGACGCCGTCGGCCGTCTGAGCCCCTGCCTCATGACCTCCGAGCCCTCGTGCAGCCTCCTGGAACACAGCTTCCGCACAGGATGGGACACGGTGATCCCGCAGGTCCTCGAGAAGAGGGCCAGAGCAGAATCCGCCTGCGGCGCTTGCGCCAAGCGGGTGTTTTGTGGATACTGTCCTGCGTACTTCGCTCTGGAGAACGGCGCGGAGGATGTCTGCTCCGAGTACCTGTGCGCCCTTGGACATCTCCGCTACAAGGTGATCGCGGGGGAGGCCGCCGAGGAATACCGGAGAGGAGACAGCGATGAACTCCCAGTCCCCGCGGTAGCAGAAGCTGCCCTACGAGAAGCCCAGGCTTCGTGCCATTGATCTGGCCGCAGCCGAGGTGTTGGCCACTGGCTGCAAGTCGGCGAGCAAGACCGCCTCCGGCGCTTCTCCGTGCTGGATCAACAACTGCAGTCTGCCAGGGTCGTAGCCGCTTCTCTCTTCGGGTACCGAGCCACATGGCGCTGCGCGCCAGCCTGAGCATTGCCGGCTTCACTCTCTCCCTGACCTCTCGGCATCCGCTCGAACTCCGGGGCCTCGACGCCTCCTACGGCCCCTTCAGCATCCCCCCAGGCAGCTCCCCAGAGGCACTCGATGTGCCGGTGCGCGTGGAACTGGGAGCCGCGCCTCCTCCTGTGAGCCCGAGGGTCGTCTTCGATACGGGAGACTCGTGGCGTCTGTCGCGTGACGGCGGGAGCTATGTCCTCGCGCTCCATCCCCGCCGCCCTTCCGAGCCCGAGCTCTGGACGGCCCGGTTCCCTTGCGACCTGACCCACGTGACGATCTACTGTAGCGACCAGATGGCCAGCAAGACAGGGGACGGCCTCGCCATCGCGACCCCCGTCACCTACCCCCTCGACCAGATTCTGCTGATCTTCCTCCTTGCGCGGCACGAAGGGGCGCTCGTCCACGCGGCGGGAGTGAACATGGGTGGCAAGGGGCTCATCTTCCCCGGCAAGTCGGGCGCCGGCAAGAGCACCCTGGCAGCTCACCTGGCGGGGCGTGAGGGCCTCAGGCTCCTCAGCGACGACCGTGTGGCGCTCCGGAAAGTCGGCGGCAGGTTCCTCGCCTACGGCACGCCCTGGCCCGGGGATCAGGGGGCAGCACTGAACGAGAGCGCCCCGCTTCGCGCCATCTACTTCATCCGGCGGGCGGCCGCCAACGAGATCGTGCCGCTGGGCCCGCGAGGAGCCGCCGAGCGGCTTCTGCGCGTCGCATCTGTCCCATGGTACGATCCCGAGCCGATGACGATGGTCCTTCGCTTCCTGGACGACCTGGTCGCGCACGTGCCTGCATTCGACCTTCATTGGAGGCCAGGCCCCGACGTGGCCGAGCTACTCGAGAGGCAAGCGACGTAGCTCCCTGCGTGGAAACAGCCCGTGCAGCCGGAGCGTCGGCTCGGGCGCGCGCTGCCATATGTGCCCATGCCCTATGCAGGGGCGCGCAGGCTCGCCTGGGCCAGCCTGTTGCATCGCTGCCCGCGGGCTTTGCGGCCGCCCGCTCCTTTGCTCCCTAAGAGGTTGGTGCGAAAGGGGATATATGTGTCACGGATGCCCTGGGACACCGGAGGCGGCGAGGCCCATGGCCGCTCTGCGGAATCTTTGATTTCTTGCTTGACAGATGGCGGTGCCTCTGGTAGATTACAAGGCGATGGATGGGTTCGATGTCCGGGAACCCGGGGATGGTCTGGGCCACTGTGCCACGTGGGTCCTGCCTGCGCGGACGGTGGCGTGAGTTGCGTTCTCGACCTAGGCCTCACTGGTCGAGACGATATGGTGTCCGGCTCCACCGACCTCGCTGGCAACCGAGACCAGCAGCCGTGCAGGTGAACACCAAGAGAGGACGGGAATGCGACACCATCGCTCTCTAGCGTTGGTCATCGTTGCTGAGCTGGCCGCAGTCGCTGCCGCGAACGTGTGGGCGCCGCAGGCTGACCTGCTCGTGGCAGCGCAGAACCCCAATGGCAGTTGGCCTCCGCCCGGTCAGGAGTGGGAGACGGGGTTCATCATCCCGGGTCTCGTGCGCGTCTATGAGATGACCGGGAAGCCGGCATACAAGACGAGCGCGGAGAAAGGGGGGGATTGGATTCGGAACAACGCGTTCGAGATCGCTCCGAACACCCACCACCTGGTTGGGGAAGAGGCGTACGCTTTTGCGCGCCTCAGCCAGATCAATGCTACCCCGTCGGCCAACATCTGGCGAACCGAACTCACCAACCTCTATCAAGCCATCAGTGGCCTCGCCGCTGTCCCCCCCAATCCCGGGGGCGCCTACCCGCCTGGCTATCCCGGGAATCCTGCCGGGACGCCCGGGTACGTGGATAAGCTCCGATGGTTCACCGTGTACAACTACGGCGACGGTGGGAACTCGATAGTAGTGAACAGCCTCGCCCACCATGTCGTCGCTGCGGCGTATGTGAATGCGGCGGATCTGTCGGACTGGCGGGCCGGGCTTGTGGAGACGCTGGGCATGGTGCACGACGTCTCGACGCCGGGCGATCACCCCGGCTACCCCGTCATGGCTCTTGGGGCCGCCGTGTGGGCGCTGGCTTCGACGCCGGGGGGACTGGACAACACGTACGTCCTGCCCTCTGCCGCGCCCGTGCCGGGCTACGAGGTCTGGTGGGACTACGGCGATAACGAGCCGGTGACGTTGAGCGACCTGCCTGGTATCCTCGGCGGGCACCAGGACTACCCCGGAACCGGCTCCTTCTATTGGCGCTTTGACCATCAAGGCGACTCTTTCGGCGGACCCGCGCTTGGGTACACCGAGGACACCGTATTTGGTACCCTTGGGCTGATTGCGGCCACCGCGAACGGGTACGGCATGTACGATCTCGAAATTCTCGCCGGAGGTTCCGCGCTGAGCGCGGGCTTCGTCCACTGGGGCGGCTTGATGAAGGACCATCTCTGGATTGACACCCACCTCCCCACGAACTACGTCTTCACGGGCGAGGTCCTGCGCCTTGCATTGCCAGAGCCGGGGTCCATGGTCCTGCTGGGAGGTGGGCTTGCCGCCTTGATCGTGAGGAGACGACGCCGCCGAGTGGCGCATCCGGCAAAGCGATGCTCCGCGGGCATCACATAGCGGAGCGGGGGACATCCGATGCGAGATGCGGTCCGTAAGCGTCGATGGGGGGGACGCGGTGCGTGCGCGGCGCTAGTCGCCATCCCCTTGGTTCTGGGGCTCCTGCGGCAAGCGTCGCCTGCAGCGGCCCGATTGCCATCGAAGGGAGTCGATGCCGAGGCGCTCGCCTTTGACCCCTTCAGCCTCGGGACGGACCTGGCACTGGCCTCTGCTCCTCTGAGCGGCGTGAATCCCACAGCAGCAGCCGGCTCACCGGGCGGCCTACCCACCCTGGGTGCCGAGGCGAGGACGCGTAGCGTCGTTAGGCCCGCGCTCCTGATCATCATTCGGCGGCCGGCGAAGCGCACGCCAATCTTGCCGCCGTGGCCGTGAGATTGCCGGGGCTGCTAAGTGAAGCTCGCCACAATAGGGCTGAGACGCTTTCGGGCGCCCGCGCTGGCCGGGTTGCTGCCTTTCCTCCCCCTTTGTCTTGGCGGGTGTGAGCTGCCGCGCGCTACGACTGGCGAGCAACTGGCGCGCTTCAACACAGCCGGTCCCGCGGTTCCCACAATCTCTCTCGGTGAACTGCCCGTGGCCAAGCCGTTCGCTTGGCCTTACCGCGTCGTCGCGCGCGACGTGTTGGAAGTCAAGATAGAAGCGCGCCAGGACGGGGCCGAGTGGGTAGCACAACTGCGCCCGGAGCAAAAGGACGCCGTCAGCCACGATGGGCCCGCCCCTCCCGAGAAGCGGCTGGACATGTACCGCGTCCGCTCGGGGGACGTGATTGACCTGGCAATGCCCACGGTCATGCACGGCCTGGGCGAGGATGGCGGCAGGATTCCCTCCTATGCTTGCCGCGTGAGCGCGGCGGGGAGTATCTGGCTGCCTGCCGTCGGCGAGCTGCCGGTCGCGGGCAAAACGCTTCCCGAGACCGAGGCGGCCGTCGTCGCAGCCTACTTCCCCAAGTTCGTCAAGAACCGTCCCTCCGTGATTGCCCGGGTCACGGAGCGTGGGACCTCGCTCCTGTCGGCCGTCGTCGGCGGCGCCGCGCCAGGCGGCCGGGAGTCGCCCGCAGGGACGACCCTCCTGTGCCGGGTCACGGACGCGGGAGTGGTCCGCTTGCCCGTCGTCGGCGACGTCCCTGTGGCCGGCAAGGGCGTATCCGAGATCGAGGAGACCGTGGCCGCCGCCTATCACCCGAAGCACGTCGGCTCCCCCCCGACGGTCATGGTGAAGGTGGCCGAATACTGCACGGCGACGGTCTACGCGGCCGGGGCGGTGGGCTCGCCGGGGAGGTACGAGCTTCGCAGCAACGAGATGGAGCTGGCGGTGCTGCTGGCCAAGGCGGGCGGCATTGGGGGCTCGGCGAGGACGTCGGGCGCAGGCGCCGGCGGGGCCAAGATCATCCGCATTCGCCGCGCGGGGCAGGCCCACGATGCGAAGCCCCTCGAAGTCCCCGTCAGAGACCGCAACATCCCCCTTGTCAACGTCGCCCTTCAGGATGGCGACAGCGTCGAGGTGGAGCACTACGAGGACCCGCTCTTCACAGTGACCGGGCTGGTGATGAGCCCGGGCGTGCACTCGTACCCGCCCACGGCGAGGTACACCCTGCAACAGGCGCTCGCGATGTCCGGAGGCACTGATCTACAGGCAGGCCCGCGGCATGCCACCATCTACCGCCAGGACCGCGACGGGCGGCCGGTCGTGGCCCAGTTCCCGATCGGAGGCATGACCATGATTGAGGCGCTGGATGTGGTCATCAAGCCCGGCGACGTCATCTGCCTGGAACCCAATTTCCGAACGCGCTGGAACAAGTTCTGGGCCAGGGTCCTGCACTTCGGCGCCGGCGCTTATGCGACGGTCCCGTTGGTCCCGAGCACCACGCGGTGAGACGGTCGCGTAACGGCGGGTAGTGGCCGGGGGCCGACGTGTCGCGTTTCCGGCCCCGGAGAGGCCCACGATGGGTGAGCCTGTGAATGGGAACAACGCGGTGCGAAGGGCCGACGGGCCGGTCCCTGCGCCGGCGTTGGGCGCCCCCGGGGATAGCGGCCGGCCCTCGCTGGTCCACACCATCTGGCGCCGCCGCTGGATTGTCGCCCTGGCTGTCGTGGCCTCCCTCGTCGCAGGGTGGGTCCACCTCGATATGACCACCCCTCTCTACACCAGCACGTCGCGGGTCTACGTCGAGCGGCTCGTTCCCAGGATCATCCCCGGGACCGAGGACTTCACGATGGGGCCGTGGAGCTACCTGAACACGCAGTGCGCGCTTTTCAAGTCCACCCCCATCGCGGCCGAGGCGCTCAAACGGCCCGGCATCCGCGAGCTCAGGACCTTTGCGGGCGTGGGCAATCCCGTGGGCTACCTGAAGGCCATGCTCCGCGCCCAGTTGGGCAAAGGCGACGATATTATCAGTATCTCCTTTGAGTCGCCCTACCCCGAGGATGCGGCTCAGATAGTCAATGCCGTAGTGGATGCGTATATCACGTACCAGAACGCCTCGAAGCGCAACACGGCGGCCGAGGTGCTGAAAATCCTCCAGCGGGAGAAGGCCAAGCGGGACGCGGAGCTGGCCAATGCGCTGAAGGCGATGGTGGACTTCAAGAAGTCAAACCCCCTTCTCGCGTTCGAGGGGAGCGATGGGAGCTTCATGTCGAAGCGGATGGAGGCCTACTCGGCGGCGCTGATCGCGGTCGAGAGCGAGATCCTGGACGGAACGGCGACCTATGAGGCGGCAAAGGAGACCGCGAACGACCCGACCCGGCTCCGCCACTTCGTCGAGCTGCGCCGGCTCCTCGGCAGCGGGAGCGCGGCCGCCCCCGAGGAGAGTTTGCTCCGCGCAGAGGTGGCTCGCCTCGAGGTCCAGTTGGCCGAGATGAAGCGGGAGTGCACGGACGAGCACCCGGGCATGCAGGCCCTGGAGGCGAGGCTCGCCGAGCGGAAGCAGCGCTTGGCCGAACTCGAGAAGCGCCTTGCCGAGGCCGAACTCCTGGTCGCGGCTCCGCGGCTCGAGACCCTGAAGAAGAAGGAGGCCCAGATTCGAGCCTCCTTTGAAGAGCAGCGCAAGGAGATGGTGGACCTGAACGCTCAGGCCGCGCAGTACACGCTGTTCCGGTCCGAGTGGGAACAGGCCAGGAAGCTCTGCGACATGATTGACGACCGTATCCGGCAGATCAACGTCAATGAGGACACAGGGGCGCTCAACATCACGATCCTGGAGGTTGCGGTCCCCGCCGGCGGCCCGAGCAGCCCCGACAAGAGGCACACGATGGCGATGGCGCTCATCATTGGTGTGATGCTGGGCGTCGGCCTCGCGATGGCCCGCGAGTGGTTGGACCAGCGGTTCCACTCCGCCGACGAGATCTCGACCGCCCTCGGCGCGCCGATCCTGGGCATGATCCCGCAGATGCCCGGCAAGGAGAGCCTGGCGGCCCGCGGCAGAAAGGTGGAGGCCGAGCCGGCCTCACATGCGGCGGAGGCCTACCGAACGGTTCGGACCGCCATCTACTTTGGCGTTCCCAATGGGCAGGCCAAGAGGATTGTGGTCACGTCCCCCGAGCCGGGCGATGGCAAGACCACCCTTGTCAGCAACCTGGCCATAGCTATGGCCCAGGCCGGGCAGCGAGTCCTCATCATTGATGGGGACTTCCGCAAGCCGATGCAGCACAGAGTCTTTGAGATCGAGCGAGAGCGGGGCCTCTCCAGCGTCCTGGCCGGCCGCGAGCCGCTGGACGCCGTCATCCAGCGCACGAAGGTTGGATGCCTCGATGTCCTGCCGACGGGACCGATTCCGCCGAATCCCTCGGAGATGCTAAACAGCCAGGCGTTTGCCGGCCTGCTCGACGAGGTATCGGCCCGGTATGACCACATCCTGATTGACTCGCCGCCGGTCATGCCCGTCACCGATGCTCGCATCCTCGGCGCCGTCTGCGATGTGACTATTCTGACCGTTCGCGCCGAGAGGTCCCACCGCAAGGTGGCGGAGCGCGCGCGCGACGGCCTCCTCAGCGTGGGAGCGCAGATCCTGGGAGTGGTCGTCAACGCCGTGCCGCGTAAGGAGGACCGCTACTACCACTACAGCGGCTACGGCTACTACTACAAGTACGGGTATGGTTACGGCTATGGCCACGGCCGCCGGCGGGAGAAACGCGGAGGGACGAGCCAGGACGATGGCCGCGACGGGGACGGGCCAGCGCTGGCGACGCCCAGCGTTGAGGACGTCGAATGACACGCCTCTTGCTCGATGCCCATTCGCCAGCGCAGCGCAGCCGCCTCGAACGCTTCGCGGCCACGGAGTGCGTGGACATGCACTGCCACTGCCTGCCCGGCGTGGACGACGGCCCGGCGACAGTCGGCGAGGCCATCGAGCTGTGCAACGCGCTCGTCGCCGATGGCGTGACCACGGTGATTGCCACACCCCACCAACTGGGCCGTTTCGACAGCACTTTGACGGCCGACGACATCCGCCACGCCGTCGTGGAGCTGAGTGCCGCTCTCAGCGCGCGCGGAATCCCCCTCGTGGTCGAGGCCGGCGCCGACGTCCGCGTGGACGAGCGGATTCCCGCCCTGCTCGACGCCGGGCGCCTCGTGACCCTGGCCGATTCCGGGAGATACCTGCTCCTGGAGCTGCCCCACGACACGTTCATCAACATCCAGCCCCTCCTGGCGGAGATCGTGGCCCGTGGCGTCACGCCGGTCCTCTCGCATCCGGAGCGGAACGTCTTCCTCGCCCGCAGGCCTGAGGCCATGAGTCCGTGGCTGGAGGGGGGCGCGCTTCTCCAGGTGACTGCCGCCAGTCTGCTGGGCCACTTCGGCCCCCTGGCGGAGCAGGTGGCGTGGCATTGGCTCGCCACGGGTGCGGCTGCGCTCGTTGCCAGCGATGCCCACGACGCGGCGGCCCGGCGGCCCTGCATGACCCAGGCAACCGAGGCCATCGCCCGCCGACTTGGGGAACCCGCGGCCCGCCGCGTCTGCGTCCTGAACCCGGCGCTCCTCCTGGACGGGGAACCAGTCCGTGCAGCTCGGCACGTGTTCCGCCACAGGAATCCGCGATGAGCGACGAACTGGTTTCGATTCACGAGACCGAACCGGCGGACAGCCGCTTCGACGCGGCGATTGAGTGCCTCCTCTTCGCCCTCCTCATCTTCCTGCCGCTCGCGCTCGGTGGCGTGCAGGCGTGGAGCGAGTTCGCCTACGTCGCGGCCACGGGCGCCATCGCCCTCTGCTTCGCCCTCAAGCTCCTCGTGCACCGGGACGCGAGCATCGTCTGGACCTGGGCCTACGTGCCTGTCGCCCTGGTTCTCCTCCTGGCCCTCCTTCAGCTCGTCCCTCTGCCGACGGGCCTCGTCCGCGCCCTCTCGCCGAACACCGCCGCCACGAAGACCGACCTCCTCGGCGGCGAACCGGGCACGATGGCCCTCAGCTTCTACCCCCATGCGACCCGGCACGACCTGCGGCTGCTCCTCGGGGCGGCCGTCGTCTTCGTCGTCGTCCTGAATGTCTATCGGCGGCCCGACCAGATCAAGCGTCTCCTGGGCGCGGTCGCGGCCACCGGCGGAGCCATCGCCCTCCTGGCATTGGCACAGGACATGTTCGGCAACGGGAAGATCTACTGGACCATCCCCACGCCGGGCAACGTCGCGGCCTCCGGCCCCTTCATCTGCCACAGCCACTATGGGCAGTTCATGAACCTCTCGATCGGCGCGGCGCTCGGCCTCCTGCTCGTCAAGCTCCACGAGAGCTTCCGCCACGGCCCGGTCAGGCTCCCCGATGTCATCGAGCGCCTGGGCAGCCCGGAGCTGCGAGTCGTCTGGTATCTTGCCGCGATGATCGTCGTCGGCGCCGCCACCGTCTTCCTGTCGCTCACGCGTGGCGGCATGGTCTCCCTCCTCGTCGCGGGCGGCTTCACGG
This sequence comes from Planctomycetota bacterium, assembly GCA_016872855.1. GTDB lineage: Bacteria > Planctomycetota > PUPC01 > DSUN01 > DSUN01 > DSUN01. The sequence goes on along the minus strand of VGYV01000002.1, from coordinate 25,295 downwards.
GACTGGTCATCGCCTCCCGGGGGGCGTTGCGGGGGCGCGGCTGGGTCCTCTTCCTGCTCGCCCTCGGCGCCTTCATCGCCGTGCTCTACATCGGCTTCGACGCGGTCTACGAACGCCTGGCCACCCTTCGCCACCTCCACGGCTACGGCGGCCGCTGGCAGATCGTCGAGAACCTGGCCTCCTCCTTCACCCGATTCCCCCTCGTCGGGACGGGGCTCGGCACCCACCAGGTCGTCTACCCGATGTTCGACCGCTCCATGAGCCCGGACCTCGCCTCCCACGCGGAGAACGAGTACGCCCAGGCCGCCGAGGAGATGGGGGTGATCGGCCTCGGGCTGCTCCTGGCCTTCGTGGCCATCGTCTGGCGGGCCTACGCCCACAACGTGCGGCGCCAGCGGTTCCCCATCCGCTCGGCAGCCTTCGGCCTCGGCTTCGGCTTCCTCGCGATCCTGGTGCACAGCTTCAGCGACTTCGGCCAGCACCTCCCGGCCAACCACCTCCTCAGCGCGGTCACGTGCGCCCTGCTCCTCGGCCTCGCCCGCGTGGGCCACCCCGAGCGGGCAGAAAAGGGGACATTCTCCTTCTCTGCGCAGCAGCCTTCGGCGCCCCAAGGGGGCGAAAAGGTGAATGTCCCCTTTCCTGCCCTCCTGCGCGCCGTGCCCCTGCTGGCCGTCGCCGGCATCTGGGCATGGTCCCTTGCCGGGGCAGACTCCGCGCGGCGGGCCGAGGCCCATTGGCAGCGGGCCCTCCGCCTCGAGGCCCCACTGCTCAAGGAAAACTGGCAAGGCTCCAACGAGGACTACGCGGCCCTCATCTCACACGCCGCCGCTGCCGCCGAGGCCGACCCCGGCAACGTCGAATACCGGCACTGGCTCAACGTCTACCGCTGGCGCTCCATCAGCCGCGTCACCGACCCCAAGACGGGCCAGACCGTAGTGACCCCCCGCACGATCGAGTTCGCGCGGCGGATCGCGGCCGAGCTCCACGCCGCGCGCTCGGTCTGCCCGACCTTTGGCGCGGCCTACAGCGTCGTCGGCCAGATCGAGAAGTTCGTCCTGGGCGACCCCTCAGGAGCCGACCGCATCCGCAAGGGCTACATGCTCGCCCCCTCGGATGCGACGGCCTGCTACCTCGCCGGCCTCATGGACGCGCTGGAGGGGGACCTCGACGCCTCGCTCGCCAAGTTCCGGCGGTGCCTCGAAGCGGGGGGCGTGTCCTTCCAGGAGATGGCGGACGTCTACCTGCGGCAGGTGGGACGGCCCGACCTCGCCGTCGCCCTTGCGGGCGAGGACTCGGGGCGTCTGCTCCACGTGGCGGAGGCTCTCCACAAGAGCCCCGAGCATCAGGAGCTGGCCGCGAAGGCCCGCGAGCTGGCGGCGGCGGCCCGTGTCGCCGCCGTGCAGGCGCTCAAGGCACAGTGCGAGAAGGGCGACGCCTCGGCCTCCACGCTGGCGTCCCTGGCGGCAATCTGGCGCCAGGAGAAGAACACCCCCGCCGCCATCGAGTGCTACCTCCGAGCCCTGGCACTCGACTATGGCCAGGTCGGTTGGCGCCTGGAACTCGCCCGGCTCCTGGCCGAGGTGGGGCGGGTCACTGAAGCGATGCACCAGGCGAGGATATGCCTTCGCCTCCGGCCCGAGCTGGCCAGCGCCAGGAAGCTGCTGGAGGACCTGAGCGTCCTGCCCGAGGCGCCACCCGAGAAATAGCCGCCGGTCCTCGCACCGACCCCCTGCGCAATTCGCCCCCGCCGTGCCCTCCCGCTATCTGCTATGGTCTGAGCCGGAGAAGACTTGCGCTTCTGAGCCAACGGGTGGTAGAATCTGCGAAGGGAATGGGCAGACCGGCCGACAGAGCCGCGCGAGGCGCGAGTAGGCTCAAAGGTCATGCGTACTATTGTGGGCTGGGCTGGGCAGGGCTGGCGGGGCATGAAGCCTGGCGAACCTGCTTGAGCGGCGCGTGCAAGCGCGGACGATCCGCCATGGCGTTCAGGTTTGCGTCGAGCTCCCCATGCCCGGCTGGCCAAGTGGTTGCTGGACAGCTTTGAGGAGAGACGACCGTGCGTACACTCACTGGCGTTGACAGGATGGCCAAGGTGGGCGCCGCAATCCCGCGCTGGACCTTCTACCTCCTCGTCACCGCATTGAGCGCACTGTCCTTCGCGAGCAACGGCTACGGCGCGGAGCGTTTCGGGGTCCGCAAGTGGGTCGGGCCGGAGGGCCCGAAGTTCGTGCCAGGCGAGGTGATCGTGAAGTTCAGGCGCGGGGCGGAGAAGGCGGCTATCGAGGCGGTCCATCGCCGGCATGGCACGACGGAGATCTACACCAGCAAGTTCGGCGGGTTCAAGCGGGTGCGGATTCCGGCAGGCAAGACCGTCGAGGAGATGGTCGCGGCACTCAGCAAGGAGCCGACCGTCCAATATGCGGAGCCGAACAGCATCTGCCACGCCTTCATGCAGCCCAACGATCCTTACTATGGGTACCAGTGGCACTTGGACGTTCCATTGCCCCATGATGAGACCAGCCCGCATTACTCGTGGCACGGGCCCAATGGTGGCGGGATCAACGTCCAGCCCGCCTGGGACATGGCGGACGGCGCCGGCGTGATCGTCGCGGTCCTCGACTCGGGCGTGGCCTACGAGAACTACAACGACCCAGTCAGCGGGAAGACCTTCGTGAAAGCGCCCGACCTGGCCCAGACGACGTTCGTGGCGGGCTACGACTTCGTCGCCAACGATTCCCATCCGAATGATGAGAACAGCCACGGCACGCATGTGACAGGCACAATCGCGCAGAGCACGAACAACAGCCTGGGGGTGGCCGGCGTGGCCTTCAAATGCTCGATCATGCCGGTGAGGGTGCTCAACGCGAGCGGCTCCGGCACTGCCCAGTGGCTGGCCGATGGGCTCCACTTCGCGGCAGACCAGGGAGCCAAGGTCATCAACGTGAGCCTCGGCTGGCCGGTGACGAACGGAGTCCCCTATGACCCAGGGCAGACTGTCCGGGACGCGGTAGCGTACGCCTACACCAAGGGCGTCACAATTGTGTGCGCATCGGGCAATGACGGCCAGCCCGCCGTCGCGTATCCCGCCGCGTACGACGATTACTGTATCGCCGTAGGTGCGACCCGCTACGACGAGACACGCGCATCCTACTCGAACTATGGGGCTTCGCTCGACATTGTGGCCCCCGGCGGCGACGTGGACGTCGACCAGAATGGCGATAGCTATGCCGACGGCGTCCTCCAGAACACGTTCAAGCCCCCTGGCGCTGACCGCCCCAATTCTCCTCCTGACCCGACGGTCTTCAGTTACTGGTTCTTCGACGGCACCTCGATGGCGACCCCACACGTGGCGGGCGTGGCGGCCCTCGTCATTTCCCTCGGTATCAACAGCCCAAGCCAAGTCCGCTCGATCCTCCAGTCCACAGCCGAAGACAAGGGAGCAACGGGAAGGGATCAGTACTACGGCTACGGCATCGTGGATGCCTACGCGGCGACTCTGGCGGCCGGTGGGCAGCCGCGGCCGACCGCCCTCAACGACACGGCCACCACCAACCAGGATACGTCGGTCATCATAGATGTCCTCGCAAATGACACGGACCCCAACAACAAGCCCCTGATTATCACCAACCTCACTCAACCATCCAACGGCACGGCCACCCTCAGTGTTGACAACAAGACCGTGACGTACACGCCGAACCCCGGCTTCCACGGCACCGACACCTTCACCTACACCGCCAACAACGGCACGGTGGACAGCAATGTTGCGACCGTGACCGTCACCGTGCTGAATCCGCTGAACGTGGCACCCGTGGCGCAGGGCGATACCTACTACGTGGCCAAGGGCGGCGTTCTGACCGTGTATGCCCCAGGGGTGTTGGCGAACGACACCGACGCGGACGGCGACCCGCTCACTGCGATCCTGGTCAGCGGGCCGGACAAGGGCACGCTGACGTTCAACTCGAACGGCTCGTTCACGTACACGCCAAACAACCCAGGCCAGTCCTTTTTCACCTACAAGGCGAACGACGGCCGATTGGACAGCGATACCGTCACAGTAAACCTCAACGTCCACGCCGGCAACGTCGCGCCGGCAGCGCGGAAGGACGCCTACAACGTCGGAGTGAACGGCTCTCTGAGCATCTCTGCGGTCGAGGGCGTGTTGGCGAACGACACCGACAACGACTACGATACGCTCACCGCGACGCTGGTCAGCAACGTGAGCTACGGCACGCTAGTACTCAACGGCGACGGCTCGTTGAACTACACACCGCCCTTCGGCTTCCAATCCACCGACTCGTTCACGTACTATGCGCGCGACGGCAAGGATGTCAGTGCCACTCGGACGGTGACGATCACCGTGCTTCCCAACTACGCGTACCGCATCCCGGATGTTGAGCTCCTCAACGAAGCCAACGATCCTGACGCTTTCGTGAAGCTTGATGGCTGGAGCGGCAGCTCCAGCACCCTCCTTGAGCGAACTGCGCTGGCGGCTGGGGGCGTTGTTTACCGGATCAGGCTCGAAGGAGCCGAGAACGGCAAGATCGTGGTGGGCGACCCATGGCCGACCAGCAGCGATGCAGGCTTCGCATGGGACTACGGGCTGGACCACGCGACCAGCCTTCCCGCCTACGGCTGTTACGAGATGGTGGTCTACTACCGTAGCGGGCCGGCGGAGCATATCAACGTGTGCCTCTTTCTCAACACGGGGTTGACGGGGCCGAGCGGCTACCCATCGAGTGACTCGACGAACGACACGTACTGGGACAGCGACTGGACCACCATCTCGCTCGGCCAGCAAGTGACGCTGCGACTGGACCTCAACAACGCCCGTGCCAATAACATCTCCGACAACAAAGTGCCCCACACCGGCGGCGGGAAGGGACTGGCCAACTGGAGCCGGTACGCGATCAACAACAGGGACCGTCAGGAGATCAGCAACATCGGGATCCAGATCGCAGACTTCGATGGCTACGAGTCAGGGACAGAGATAGAGATCGAGCTCAACGGGCCCGCGCCCACGGCCGCGCAGGTTCAGCTCAAGGGGGCTCGCGTGGAGGATGGGCAGGTGGTCGTCGAGTGGGATACGGCGTCGGAGGTTGGGACTGCTGGCTTCTACGTCACGCGCCGAGAGGGAGCCGGAGGCGAGGCCAAGCTCGTCGGCGAGGGTCTGCTGCCCGGATTGCTTCACCGCCCGCAGGGGGGCACGTACCGCGTGGTGGATCCCGACGTGCAGGAGGGCCAGACCTATACATACGATGTCCTGGAAGTGGAAGCTGGCGGGGCGAAACGCGCCTGTGGCTCATGCCAGGTGACGGTGGCCAACCTGGCAGCCGGCAGATGGGAAGTTGCGGGCCCGAGGCAGGAGCCGAGCGGGCCGGCGTACAGCAAGGCGCCTCGCACGCGCTCCGCACCGGGCGTGGTGGGCGCGATCCCGGCAAGGCGCGCAGCAGCAGGCAAGACGCCCGTCCGTGCCCGCGCGAGGGCCGCGGGGCAAGCGGTGAAGATCGGGGTGAAGGAGAATGGGCTATACTACCTGGCCGCAGAGGACCTCGCGCCGCTGTTCGCGGGCTCCGCGCGGTCCGTCGCGCGGCTGATCGAGCTGGGCCACTTCTCCCTCGCCTGTCGCGGCGAGCCCGTGGCCTATCTCCCAGCGGAGGGGGGTGTCGGCCTCTACTTCTATGGCCAGGCGATTGACAGTATCTACACCGACGAGAACGTGTACTGGCTGCGGTTCGGCCTGGGTGACCTGATGGCCGAGACCGGGGAGAGCGGCGTCCAGCCGGCCGCTGCGGCGCAGACATTCACCGAAGCTGTCCATGCCGAGGAAGACCGGTACCCAGCCACTGGCCTCTTCCGCGACCCGGAGGGGGACTTCTGGCTCTGGGACTATGTTGTCAGCGGCCAACGGGGCGCAGACCGCAAGTCCTTCACGGTGCGAGCCGACGGCGCGGCCTTGACGGGCAGCGCCGCCTTGACCGTCCACCTCAAGGGGGCGACGAGCACGAAGGCCCAGCCAGACCACCACGCTCGGGTCTTCCTGAACGGCGCTGCCGTTGGCGAGACCTGGTGGGACGGCCTCGGCGCCCAGTCGCTGACGTTGCCCGTGTCGGGGGCGCTCCTCGTGCCCGGCGCAAACACGGTGACCGTGGAGGGCATCCTCGACACGGGGGCCCCCTACAGCATCTTCTACGTGGATTCGTTCGATCTGGCCTACGAGCGGCTCTACGAGGCCCGGGGGGACGCGTTGCTGTGTCCGATGGCGGGGCACGGCGTAGTGACCATCGGCGGATTCACCCAACCGCAGGTCATCGTCCTCGACGTGTCCACGCCCAGGAAGCCGAGGCACGTGATCGGGGCGACCGTCGAGGAGGCGGCGGGCGGCTACCGGGTGAGCTTCGCGTCGCCAGGACCTGACAGCACCTGCCTGGCCGTGACGCCTCAGGCGGCGAAGCGGCCCGTGTCGTTGCTTACGGACGAGCCATCGGAGCTTATGGACCGAGGCAAGCGCGCAGGCTATGTGCTGATCGCGCCCGCGGAGCTGAAGGAGGCCGCCCAGGCCCTGGCCGCCTATCGGGCGGGCCAGGGCCTCGCCGCGATGGTGGTGATGCTCGAAGACATCTACGACGAGTTCAACCACGGCATCGCTGACCCGCACGCGATCCAGGCGTTCCTCGCACATGCCTGCGGAAGCTGGCGAAGGGGGCCGAAGTACGTCGTGCTGGCCGGGAGGGGCACGTATGACTACAAGAACTACCTGGGCTACGGCGACAACCTGGTGCCGGCGCTCCTGAAGAGCACGGCCTACGGGTTGTTCGTGGCGGACCGCCAGTTCGCGCCGCAGTTGGCCATCGGGCGCCTGCCGGCGACCGGCGCGGCGGAGTTCGACGCCCTCGTCCAGAAGATCATCGCCTACGAGCGCAGCTCGGGGAGCTGGACGAAGCAGGTCGTGATGGCGGCGGACAACGCCGATGGGGGAGGGGACTTCCCGCGGGACAGCGACGAGTTGGCTCGGAGCATTCCCCCAGGCTACTCGGTGAGCAAGGCGTACTTGTCGAGCGCCCCGCTGAGCGTGGTCCGCGGGCAGCTCCGCCAGGGATTCCTGGACGGGGCATTGCTCGTGAACTACCTGGGCCACGGCGGCATGGACCGCCTGGCGCAAGAGGGGCTGCTGACCCGCAACGACGCGGCCGCCCTGAACAACGGCGACCGCCTGCCCGTCGTGACCGCTCTGAGTTGCGTGGCCGGCCGGTTCGATGTCCCAGGCTACGAGTGCCTCGGCGAGGCATTGGTGTTGCAGCCTGACGGCGGCGCCGTTGCGTTCCTGGGGCCGTCGGGGCTCCTCCTCAATGGCCAGAGCAAGGTGCTTGGGGAAGGGTTCCTCCAGGCCAGCCTGAGGCCGGGCAACCGCGTGTTGGGCGACGCAGTCGCGGACGCGTTGCGATATGCCGGTGGCAGGTGCTCCTCGGCGGGAGCTCTGGAGGTCTACAACCTCCTCGGCGACCCTGCCCTGAAGCTGAGGCCCGCCGAACCAGCCGCTGAACCAGGCCCACGAGACCCCGACCCGAAGGCCACGGCCGGTGGGAATCGCTGAGAAGAGGAGAGCTCGCGGTGCCGATGTATGAGTTCCTCTGCGAGGACTGCAACCGCATCTTCAACTTTCTGGCGCGGACTCCCGAGGCAGCGAAGCGCACGCCGGCGTGCCCGAAGTGCGGCGGCCGGAGGATGAGCAAGCGCTTGTCCCTGTTCGCGACGGGACGGAAGGGCAGCGGCAGCAGCAAGGGGCGGGAATCCTCAGCGCCCGAAGCCGACGACGACCTGAGCCCGGCCGACGAGGCGCGCATGGAACGCGCGATGGCAGAGATCAGCCGGGATATGGAGTCGGTGGACGAGAACGACCCGCGGCAGCTCGCTTCCGTCATGCGGCGCCTGTCCGATGCCAGCGGCGAGAGCCTGACCCCCGAGATGGACGAGATGCTCCGTCGCCTCGAAGCCGGCGAGGACCCAGATAAGGTCGAGGAGGAGATGGGAGATGCTCTCGGCGAGGAGGGTCCCGACGGCGGGGCCGGCGGAGCGCCGACCTACGACGACGGCCTCTACGACCTGTAGCGCGAGGCAGCCTTGACAGGAGATGAGCCCTGCCAGAGCGACCGGCGAGCCACGCTGCCACGGCGCAGCGCCGTGAGGTGGAACTCCTTCTCTGCTGCGCACGGAGCCAACTGGAACCCGGCGCGACCGACCGGGTGAAGTACCTGGCCCAGCAGGAGATTGACTGGTCGTACCTTGTGGCGCTGGCCCGTTGGAACGGGGTGACTCCCCTGCTCTATCGCAGCCTGACGGCGGCCTGCGCGGAGGCTGTCCCCGAGACAAGTCTGAGGGAGCTTGCAGCCCAGTGCCGGCGAAACGCCATCCGCAACCTGGCCATGGCGGCGGAGCTTCTGAGGATTCTGGAACTGTTCGACGCGCAGGGGCTCCAGGCAATTCCCCTAAAAGGCCCCGTGCTCGCTGCCTCTGCCTACGGAGACGTGGCGTTCCGCGAATTCTCCGACCTGGACATCCTGCTCCGCAAGCGCGACCTCAGGCGAGCCAGGCGTCTTCTCATCTCCGAAGGCTACAAATCGTACCGCTGGAATCTCGAACGAGCAGATTGTGGGTTGACAGTGGAACTGCACTCCTGGGAGTTCGCCGAGTCCGGCAGCTCCAGTGTATGGGGCCGCCAGCGGTCCGTGTCGCTCCTGGGCTCGACGGTGCCCGCGCTGGCCCCAGAGGACATGCTCCTGGCTCTCTACGCCCACGGCTCGAGGCACTGCTGGGACCGCCTCGTCCTGGTCTGCGACCTGGCGCAGTTCATGTCCACGCAGCCCCAGATGGACTGGGCTCGGGTCCTGGCGCGGGCGACGGAGACGGGAACCAGGCGAAGGCTCCTCTGGGGCCTCCTTCTTGCCCAGGACCTGCTGGGCGTGCCCCTGCCGGGCGAGACCTCAGCGCTGGCGGCGAAGGATGAACATCTGCTTCCCCTCGTCGCTGCCGCTCGCCCCCTCATCTTGTGTGAACCTCATGCCGCCTTCGGAAATGTCGAACGATGGGCCACACAGCTCCGCGCGAGGGAGCGGCTGCGCGACAGGATACGCTTCTGCCTGGGCCTCCTGCTCGAGGGCTTCAGGCCGAACAGGACGGACCGCCTCGCCGTGCCGCTGCCCAGGTGCCTGCACCCGCTGTACTACGCTATCCACCCCATTCGCATCGCCGTGACCTATGGCCCTCGCGCCCTCAGGCGCCTCTTCGAGCGCACCAGGCCCAAGGAGTAATCGTGTGGATCCTGGGGGCACGGGCATGTTGATTTGCCCGGTTCCCACGTTGCCGAATGTCAACATGACGTAAGCCTTTATGAGGCAAGTGGTAACGTGCGAGAGTGCAGGAATGTGGCGACTTGCATGTTGCCACTTGTCAACGTAAGCCGTCATCCGGGTGGCTCCGGACCTGGGGGGGGCGTGGCCCGCGGGTCGGATGCGCGCCAGAAGTGGTGCCCCCTGTTGAAGTTACGACTTCGGCGTAAGACCGCCCCTTGGGAGAATGCACGGGCACGAGAATTGCTTCTCTCCAACCAGTCCATGGCGATGTTTCCGTCAGAAGGAGATGACAATGCGACGTTCAGTGTCTCTGGCGCTGGTCGGTCTCTGCTTGGCCGGGTGCGTGTTCGGGGACGTGATCTACCAGTACGACGATGGCACGCAGGACGCGGCGGCAGGACAGGGCCTGGCTTGGGATTTCTTCTGGCTGAACCGCTTCGACAGGCAGGCGGGCGGCGAAGTCATCACGGAAGTGGCCATCTACTTCGATCTCAGTATGCCAGCGGGTGCGCCGTTCAGGGCTGTGCTGTGGAACGACAGCGGAAGCAGCGGGGACCCCGCCGACGCAAGGGTGGCTGCGCTCCTGGACGCTGTGGCGACGGGGTCAGGCACCCGCTGGGTGGTGGCGGACATTCCCGACACGTTGGCCACCCCCTACTTCTTCGTGGGCGGGTACATCGGCACCGGCGTTGCCGCGGTCCCGGCTGCGATCGAAGATGCAGCTTACCTGCCGCCTTACGGAGGCGGGCCCTTCTATCCCTCATACGTCGGCGGGAGCAGTGGCGGCGGGTCCGACCTCGACAACCTCCCAAGTGCCGATCAGGCCGGCTGGTACGTGGATCTCGCTGGCTACGAATGGGTGAACATGGTCAGGGCCACCGGCATACCGGCGCCGGCGGCGGCGATTCCTGAGCCGACATCCATGACGCTGCTGGCGTTGGCAGGGCTGGCGTTGCTCCGGCGGACGCGGCACGGGTGCGTGAAGCGCGCTCGGTGAGAGCCAACAGGCCGTCTTCCTCATGCCAAGCCAGACGTTCAGAGTCTCCCCCCCGAAGGTCGTTATCGCCCTCAATATCGCCCGAAACCTGACCCTTGTGCTGGCTCTTGCCAGCCACGGATATATCTGCGCTGCCGAGGCACCCCTGCCAGACAGAGCCCTCCCGCCTCAGGCCAGGCTGGAGACCGTCGTCGTCGTTGCAGACCATGCTCCGGTGAGGGCCGGCGACAAGGTAGTTGCCACGGCTGAAAGGGGCCGCATGTTCGGCGTCGTCGAGCGTCGCGCCGACGAGGTCGAGGTTCTTGTCTGCGCTGGCACGGATGTCCGGCGGGGGACTCTCCAAACATCCCACGTGAAGTTCCTCACAGGCGACGACGTGGACCTGGCCGCGGAATGGCTCGGAATGGCCAGGGACCTCAGCCGTGAGCTCGACGTTCCCGCCTGCAAGGCCAAGCTCGACGCCTTGATCGAGCGGGTCGCTGCCGCCGCCGCGACTGGGAAGACGCCGCAGGAGAAAGCGCGGCTCATCGCCGTGCAGCTCTTCGGGCGCGAGGGGCTCACAACCAAGGAGGGCGCCAGGGAGCCGGACCATCTCCTCGAGCGGAAAGAGGGCGATTGCCTCGGCTTCTCGCTCCTGTATCTGTGCATCGGCCAGAGGCTGAGGATGCCGCTTTGCCTCGTCATCGCGCCCGAGCACGCCTTCGTCCGATACGAAGACCGAAGCGTGCGCTTCAACATGGAGTCCACGCAACAGGGGAAGGTTCACGACACCGACGCCTATCTGCGGGAAGCGCTGGGAGCGCAGCGGTTCAGCCAGATTGGAGGAATTCACCTCGTGAGCCTGCCCGTCCCGAGCGCTCTGGGTGCCCTGCTCGATGCCTGGGGCGCGGCGCTCGAGGCGATGGGCAAGCCGTCGGCGGCCTGCGAGAAGTTCGCCAGGGCGGTCGAGATCAACCCGCGACACGCGGAGGCCTACTCGAACTGGGGGGTGGCACTCCAGGGGATGGGCAAGCCAGCGGCGGCCTGCGGGAAGTTCGCCCAGGCGGTGGAGATATGCCCGCGGTTCCCGGCGGCCTACTCCAACTGGGGTGTGGCGCTGGAGGCGATGGGCAAGGCGTCGGAGGCCTGCGAGAAGTACGCCAAGGCGGTCGAGATCAACCCGCGATATGCAGAGGCCTACTCGAATTGGGGCGTGGCGCTGCGTGCGATGGGCAGAGCCGCCGAGGCTTGCGACAAGTATGCCAGGGCGGTCGAGGCCAATCCGCAGTACGCCGAGGCCTACTCGAATTGGGGCGTGGCGCTGCGTGCGATGGGCAAGGCGGGAGAGGCCTGCGAGAAGTTCGCGAAGGCGGCCGAGGCCAACCCCCGCTATGCAGAGGCGTACATCAACTGGGGCTTGGCTCTGGCGGCATTGGGCAAGGCCGCCGAGGCGCTTGAGAAGCTCGACCGGGCCCTTGCGCTCGACCCAGCCCTGAAGCCGAAGGCCGAGGAGTTGCGAAAGCAGCTTCAGGGAAAGAAGTGACCGCCCCAAATCGCGACGTGGGTTTCACTTCCCCCTGGCGAGTGTCACGGTGAGCGCGCCCGCGGGCAGCGTGAGGGCGTAGCCGTCGGCGGCGGGGGCCAGCTTGACTCCTGGCACCGGCTCTCTCAGTGTCCAGCCGGCAGGAGCGATGATCTTCACGTCACCGCCGGGGGCGTCCGCTGGCACGGAGAGTGCCAGGGCGTCCGGCGCGACGTGCAGCATGGCGGGGCGCTCGGCGTGCAGGCCGAATGCCTTCCACTGCACCCGGCCCGCCGCGCCGAGGGTGAGGGTGGCGCCGGCGGGCCGCACCTGGACCGCGGCTGCTGTGCCGGCCACGCGCACGTCCTCGGCAGCGGCCGTCGTCGCGTCGGTCGCGAGCAGGGCGTAATCCGTCCCGGACGCCCCAGCCACCTTGATCAGCTTCCCGTCGGCCAGCGCGGCGAATTCCGGGCCCTTCTCCCCCCGCGGGCGCGGGAAGATGGCGACGTAGTACGCGCCGTCGCCGGGCTGCTGGAGGTGCAACAGGTCCTGGTATTCGGGCACGCGATTGTTGTCGAGGCCACCGTAGCGGAGCGTGTGGCGCGGGGTGGCGGCCGGGCTGGCGACGAAGAACTCCACGTCCATATTGAGCTGCCCGATAGCTGTGTAGCGGCTCCCGGCGGGCAGCTCGCGGGCGGGGAGGAGATTGGGGCCGGGCTTGTCGCACAAGCTCCCAGGCTCCCCAATGCCCTCCGAGAGGGTCCAGAACTGCCAGGCCGTGGGCTGGCCACCGAGGGTGGTGTCGCGAACGATGATGTAGGTCGGGCCGGCACGGTCGGCGTCCTTGACGAAGAGGACCTGCCGTGTCCAGTCGAGCCTGGCTTCCTTGGTGGGCGCAACACGCGGGAAGGCGGGCGGCTCGGGCTTAGGGAACCAGTCGCGGTCATCGGCCCTGGTGTAGGTGAAGCGGGAGCGAACGTAGTCGGCGCGGGGCTGAAGGGCGACGGCCTGGGGCTCAGTCCTGGTGTAGTGGCCGAAGGGACCCTTGGGGTCGCCGGGCTGGCCCCAGTTGCGGGCAAGGCGGACGCCGTCGCGGAGCAGCTCGTGGCGAACCGCGTAGCCCGTGTCGTTGTTGAAGCAGGTGCTCAGGGGCTTGCCGCGGCCGAACCACTGCGAGAAGCCGCCGATGCCTGGCGTCCACACGTCCAGGTTTCGCTGCGAGTCGGTGTGCGACAGGAAGATGAGATAGCTCTCGTGCGGGGTGGCGTGGGCTGAGCCGAAGAAGACGCCGAGGTTGGGGAAGAGGTCGGTGGACCAGGCGGGCGGCTGCGCGGGGAGGCGGCGGTCTTGGCAGTAAGGCTCGAAGCCGCCGAGGCGGCCGTCGCCCATGAAGGTGGGGTACCCCAGCTCGGCCCACGTCCACTGCATGATTCGGGAGAAGGCGGGGTCGGACTTGGCGGCCAACCGCGCAGCGACGCCGAAGACGGCGTGCTTGTCGCCGCTGGTGCCGCGGCCCCAGGCGCCCGAGGCGCGAAGGTTGCCCCGTTGGGGGTCACGCGGGGTCTGGGTCTTGGCGAAGTAGAGCAGGAGCTTCTTCAGGCGCGGGTCGTTGGTGAAGTCGTGGAAGCCGGCGCGCTGGGCTGCGACGGCGTAGGCGACGAGGGGCTCGAGGGAGACGAAGCCGTAGTGCGAGCCTTCGGGCAGCCATTCGCCGTTCGGCCCCACCTCGTCGGCGAGCCACTTGTCCTCCCACTGCGTGGCGCGGGCAGCCCACGTCTTGGCCATCGGGTGGTCGCGGAGGGCGGCAGCGACGACGCCGAGCGATAGGGTATAGGAACAGCTCATGTTGGGGTTGCCCGAGTGGTAGCCGCGCTCCATGTCCCACGTCTGCGGGTCGGCCAGTTGGTAGGCGAGATAGGCCATCTGGGCGCGCAGGAGGGTGCGGTCCTCAGGGAGGAGGAAAGGGGAGTCAATGGCCGCGTCGTACATGGCTGCGGTGCGGATGGCGCTGCGCATGACGTCGAAGTTGCCCAGCTTCGAGAGGAAATCGCGGAGGGGCTTGAGGGCGGTCTCCACCTCCTTCCTGGGCACCTGGAGGCGGGGATTGGAGAGCACGCGGAGGATTCGGGCGGCATCCTCGTTTCGGTTGATCGACTTCGCCAGCTCGGGGTCGGTGCGCGCGCGCTTCCAGATGTCCTCGAGCTCGGCCTTGTCCACGAACAGGCGGGGATGCGGCTGCTTGGGGTCGGCCGGCCAGTCGAGCACCATGTCCTTCACGCGGTCGAGGCTATCGCCCACGATTGGCGCGCCGTTGCTGACCGACCACTTCCGCTGGCCCTTGGCGAGCGTGGCCCTGAGCGTCACCGTGCCATCCTGGGCATATGTGAGGGGCAGCCGCTTGCGCTTCCAGTTCTCCCACGACTTCGGGATCATGTCGAGGTCCCAGGTCTTGAAGCCGCCATAGGTCATGGGCGCCACGGGGTCGGCCCAGCACGCAGGGTCGCGGGAGGTGATGCGCAGCTCCTGGCCGCCTTCGGCGGCGAGCTTCACCGCCTGCGAGCAGTCAGGGAAGATGTTGGCGATGCTGGTGTTCGGGCAGAGCCAGGTGAACGGCTGGTCGCCGGGCGTCAGGTGCGCCGTGCGGTCCGAGCGCGACCACTGCCCGTAGCCTTGCAGGGTCACGGCCTGCTTGACCCCCGGCACCGGCGGCAGGCGGAACTCGACCTCAAAGTCGGGAGGGTGCTGTGGCACCGCCATGTCCCAGCGCACCGCGTTGTCTCCGGCCACGACCGTGGCGACGAACGCTGCTGCATAACCGTTCGGGAATGTGTACGTGACGCGCACTCGCGCCAGAACGGTGCCGTTCTCGATGACTTCGGCCGCCCACGGTGTGAGTTTCGCGTCGCCGATCAACGCGCTGCCGCCTGCCCAGGCTGCCGCACCGAGACGCATGGCCAACATCGGGCTGGGCACGTTGCCCACCGCGGGCGGCATGGTGAATTCATACCGCCCCAGCGGGAGCCTGACGCCGACCTGGCTGGTTGTGATCTCCACTTGCCTGCTGGTGGCCTTGACCTGGAGGTCCGTCGCCACGGGGGGCGTCGCCTTCTTCGGGCCATAGGTCAGGGTGTATTGGGCGGAGGCCAGGGGCTTCAGCCCTTCCACAATGAAGCACAGCCGCGCAGACTTCACGTGCTTCTTATCGCCGGGCCAGTACTCGATGTCGGTGAGTTGCGCCGCCACGGGGCCGTCTGGGCCGGCGAGGCGCACCGAATCGGCGACGCAGGCGCCCTCCTTGGCAGCGAAGGGGAAGCTCACCAGCTCCCGGCCGTAGGTCTGGTTCAGTTGCTCGCGGATTGTGAGGGTCTCCGCACCGGCGGCGCTTGCCCACGCCAGCGCAAGCGCTGCGGCACGAGCGCGACGGGCCATGTCAGGCCTCCTCTCAGGCCATGAGGACTGAGCGCCTCACTTCTCGCTCTCACACACCACTCTAAAGCCGACGTCGAACACCCGCTGCCACGGCCAGTGGCTGGCGCGGCAGGCCGAACGCGCCAGGTCGGAGCGGACGAACCACGAGCCGCCGCGAACGGCCCGGCGAAGGCCGGGCTGGGCGTGGCGCGGATCGTCGGCGCGGAAGGGATACGGCAGGCACGCGCTGCGGGTCCATTCCGATACGTTGCCGTGCATGTCCTGGAGGCCCCAGGCGTTCGGCCTGTAGGACCCGACCGCTGCCGAGACCTGTTGCCCGTCGTCTACGCTGTCCACCATGTAGAACTGCCTGACCCGCTCGGTCCTTGAGAACCCGACCTGGGTCCTCGGCCACTTCGACAGGCCGACCAGCGCCGCGTCGGCCAGGTTCGCGTAGGGGGCGGAGTCAGTGCCCCGGGGGCCAAAGCTCAGCGCGGTGTCGGTCCCCGCACGGCAGGCCCACTCCCACTGGGCTTCGCTGGGGAGGGCGAAGCTCTTGCCCGTCTTCTGGGACAGCCAGCGGCAGAAGGCGGCAGCCTCCTCCCAGGACACCCGGCAGACCGGCTGGCGGGGCAGGCTCAGGTCCGCGTAGTCCTCCCAGCTCCACTTCAGCCAGAGCATCGGCTCGACGCCGCTCTGGTGCGACGGGTCGAAGCAGCGGAACTGCTCGTTGGTCACTTCGACCTTGCCCATCCAGAACGGGCTCTCGATCCTCACCTTGCACGGCGGCCCTTCGTTGGCACAGCCGGCGGGATCGCCCATGACGAACTCCCCGGCTGGGATGAACACGAGGCGCAGCTTCACCCCTGTCCCTAGCTCGGCGTCCATCTCGGCCTCCGCGCCGGCCTGGCGCCGCTTGGCCTCCTCGGCGTCGAAGGGCCATCCTGGGACGGCCGGGTGTTGGGGGGCCGGTGTTGGGGGTCGCGGGTTCGGCTTCGGGCTCGCGGCTCGTGGCTCGTAGCTCGCGGCTTCGGGGTCGTCGTCGAGCCCCGCGTATCGCTTGAGGAGCTCGCGACGGCGGACGGAGCAGTGGCGAACCGCTGGATTGCCCTTCACGGAGGGCACTTCGAGCCATGTGCCATAGGCGGGGGCGTTCATGTCCAGCCACGTCACCAGGCGGTCCCAGGCCTCCTCGTCGAGTTGGACGCCCTGATGCCCCTGTCGGAGCATGCGGACGATGGGATTGGTGTCGGCGTGGTAGTCGCCGGGGGGCACGACGCGCGGGTCGCCCTCCAGCCCGGGGCTGCGAACGAGACGGCGCAGGGCATAGTATGATGGCGGGAACGGCGCCGAAGAGAGCGGGAATGGACGCGGCGGGGCGCGCCGGAGGTCGGGCGGCGTCTTGTCGTCGTGACAGCCCACGCAATACTTGTCAATCGTGGGCTGGACCTCTCGGTCCCAACTGAATCCCCGAACTGGGCCATGCCAGGGCTTGATTCTGGACGGTTCGCCGGACAGGGCCTTCGGGCGCTGCACGGGCGGCGAGGTGTTCGTGTCCTCGTGGCAGCCGATGCAAGAGACCGCTTCGCCCGGCATGGCCGTGAACCAGCTTCGCATCAACTGGAGTGCCTTGCCCTCGGCGTCGAGCGGCTGGAGGGCGATGGGAGTGTTGGCCGGCACGCTGAAGTAGGCCGAGCCATCCTCCGCCACGGGCACCGTGCCTAGCACGCGCCGCACATCCCACGGGCCGTCCATGCCCAGGTAGTCCTCGATGCCCGATGTGCCGAAGTAGTTGAAGTGGTAGGTGAAAAGCCGGAGCTTCTTGACCGTGCCGCGCGGAATCCCCCTCAAGCCTTCTCCCGCGTAGATGTCCGACAGGTAAACGGTCGGTTCCTTGGATTCGATGTCCACCCGGTCGGGGATCACGGGCGGGCGCGGCGTCGGGCGCAGCGGCACGGGCTCGACGAGCATCCAGCCCTCCTCCTCGCGCAGCAGGAGCATGTTGTCGAAGATGTCCACAAGGTAGATGCCCCACCACGCCTGGCTCGTGGGCTGGCAGGCCACGAGGAAGTACTTGTCGCTCAGGGGATAGGGGTGGAGGAACTTCGGCCAGGACCCATCCACCAGCGCGTCCCGCAGGACCGCTTCCACCTTCTTCCCCCAGCCTGGCATGCGCTGAACAACGCCGTCCGCCTGGCGGCGTCCCTTGGCCACGTCGAACAGGATCAGTTCCCCTGCCCGCGCGACCCCGTGATGGCCCGTAATGATGCCGACGAACTTCGTGGGATGGTCGGGGATGGGCTTTGCGTAGAAGATGCGGTTCGGCCAGAAACTGCTGCTCGCGTAGTAGGCCCGCTGGGCGGTGCCATCCGGGTTCATCGTGAAGAGCCGCGCGCTGAAGGCGTGCGCGATGTCGGTGTACTCCCATCGCGTGTAGAGGACACGGCCATCGCTCATCATCGTGGGGTAGAAGTCGTGGTCCTGGTCGAAGCAAAGGCGCCGCACGCCCGAGCCGTCGCCGTTCATCACGAAGAGGTTGGCCACCTCGTCGTGGCGGCGCTGGCACGGGACGGACTGGAAGGGCGCCGACGAGCCGTAGACGATTCGCCCGTCGGCGAGGTAACACGAGTCGTAGTTGTCCACGTCGGTCTCCTCCCCCCGTGTCACCTGGCGAAGGCCCTTGCCGTCCACGCCGATCTCGAAGATCTGGAAGCGGCTGTGGCTGCCGATGGAGGAGAAGAGCAGGCGATCGGCGTCGAAGTGCAGCTTCAGGTCCCCCACGTAAGCAAGCTTCTCCGGGCGGAAGACGGTCGTGAGCTCTCCCCCCGCGCGGGCGAGCGACAGTACGGCGATTTCGTTGTCAATGGGAACCTCCCGCAACACGCCGTTCCCCTGGAAGTTTACAGGCAAGCCGTTGAGGTGGTTCTCTGGGCCGCTGCCGATCCCGTGGACCCGGAAGCTGGGGATGGGCCGGTACGACCTCGCATCCCTCCGCTTCACGAGCAGCAGCCGCTCGAAATCCAGGAGCGGGTTCGAGAGGAGGGCCTCGCGCCGGAGCGACTCGAACCGCTGCGCGGCGTCCTGGAGTTTCTCGGCGTCCCCGGGCTGTGCGGGCGTCCGCAGGGCGCCGGCGACCGTGTCCCGCAGTTCTGAGAGCTGCCGCAGGTACTGAGGCCCTTTCGGATACCCGGCGCCGTAGGCGCGCGTCAGGTCCTCGACGGCGCGCCGCAGCGCCTCGACGTTCGCACCCCACCCGGCCAGCGTCTTCTCGACCTCCCTCGAGCGATAGTAGAGTTCGCGGACGGGCTCGAGGTCCGAAAGCTCCCTGACGCTCTTGGCGAGCTCGTGCGCCCGCGCGGCCAGCCCCGCCCGGGTGGCGTTGGCATAGCGTTCGGCCAGCACGGCGGGCTTGTCGAAGGGCCAGTCCTCGGCCCAGATGTTGTCCTGCCGCTCGGCGGCCATCTCGCGCAGGGCTTCGCCGCCGAAGTCACGCTGGAGGAGGCCCCACAGCCCCTCCCGCCGCGCCTTGGCGGCGCCGAGCGGCTCCTTCCACTTGCCGGCCAGCTCGGCCTCCTGCCGGGCCAGGGCCTCCCTGCTGGCCGCCAGAGTCTCGTGCCATGTCGCCTGCCTGATGTAGTACCCGAAGGGGCCCCCGCCCACCCTCACCTCGCACTGGGCGAATGAGACAGCGGAGACGCGCTTGTCAGGGCTCGCCGAGCACCCCACCAGCGCGGGGTATCCTGTGACCTTCGCCACGTCCTTGCGCCAGATGACCATCCAGTCGGCGGGCTCGGGCTCGCCCTCCCGCCAGGCCTTGCCGCTCATCTCCGTCGCCGTCTTGTGCAGCGTCATCCAGTACCACTCGCCGGGCCGAAAGCGGAACTCGCGGCCTGGCCCCCACTCCACGTAGTCGTGCACGAACTCGAGCTTCCCCCGATGGAACACGAGGTTGAGTCCGTGGCCGCTGGCGGGGTCGGCGCACACGCCGACGCCGGCGCGCGCCCAGTCGTCGCCTGCCCAGGCGTCCAGGCGCAGCTTAGCGGTGATCACGACGTCGGACGACACATTGTGCCCCTCGCCCATCAGGATGAGCGCCTTGGTGGGGTCCGACGACCCCGGGTCGGTCATGCTCAGGCAGCCCCCTTTCAGCTCCCACTTTCCTCCGATCATTCGCCATTCCTTGCCGAGGCCCTTCGTGAAGTCGCACGCAAAGGCATGCCTCTCCGGCCCGGCGGCCAGCCCCTTGGGCGCTGCCCCACAGAGCATCAGCACCGTTATCGCCACCAGCCGCCACGAATGAGAGCCACGGGGCACGTCACTTCCTCCCCTGCTTGCGCGCGCACTCGGCGCAGATGTCCTTCTCATCGCCCAGGTACTCGAACTTGCCGCACAGGGAGCAGTACCAGGCCAGTTCGGCGGGGTCGGTCTGCTCCTTGCCACACTTCTTGCAGGTGTCGGACTTGCTGACATACACCTGCCAGGCGCCGCAGTACTTGCAGTAGCTCATGGGCGGTTCTCCTCGATAGGCACACAGGCTACCGAAGGGGCGGGCGCGAGTCAAACGCCGTCAGAGTTGACCGCCGCGGGCCGGCGGCCTATACTGTGGGCACGACCGGCTTCGCCAAAGCACAGGAGACCGGGCATGCCGAGCCGTAAGGTGAAGTGCCCCGAGTGCGGGCACGAGTTCGAGGGCAATACGAAGTGGAGCGGCAAGGACTGGGCGCTGTACCTCGTCGCCGTGGTGCCCATCGGCCTGATGGCGCTGGTCCTCGTGGTGATGGGCTTCATCACCATGCTTCGTTTCCTGGGCCTGGTCAGCAAGTAGGCGCGGCTATGGGCAGCCGTCGGGCGACGTTCAGCCATGTGGATGCGGCAGGCACGGCCCGAATGGTGGACGTGTCGGGCAAGCGGGCGACGCGTCGCCGAGCCGTGGCCGAGGCCGTGGTCCGTGTTGGGCGCGACGTGGCCGAGGCCATTCGCACGAACTCCGTGGCGAAAGGCCCCGTCTTCGAGACCGCTCGCATCGCCGGCATCCAGGCGGCGAAGCGGACGGGCGACCTGATCCCCCTGTGCCACCCGCTGCCCGTCGAGCACGTGGCGGTGGACCTCGAACTGCGTGGTGAAGAGGTGCGAATCCGCGCTGAGGCAGCGGTGACGGGCAAGACGGGGGTCGAGATGGAGGCGTTGACGGCGGCCGCGGTGGCCGCCCTGACGGTGTACGACATGTGCAAGGCCCTCTCAAAGGCCATTGAAATCCGCAACGTGCGGTTGCTGGAGAAGTCGGGCGGCAAGAGCGGCCATTGGATGCGGGAACATTAGCCGATGCGCATCGAAGCCCTGTGTGTCAGCCAGTCGAAGGGGGAGCCAAAGCACGCTGTGGAGCGCGCTCTCTTCGTGGCAAACCACGGCATCCAGGGCGACGCGCACGCGGGCGAGTGGCACCGCCAGGTGAGCCTCCTCTCCGCCGAGGAGGCCGAGGAGTGGCGGGAGCGCCTGCCCGACCTCAAGCCCGGCGCCTTCGCGGAAAACGTCCTTGTCTCTGGCCTCGACTTCGGCACGCTCGGCCTCGGAAGCCGCCTGCGGCTGGGGGCCGAGGCAGAGCTTGAGGTCACGCAAGTCGGCAAAGAGTGCCACGGCCATCGCTGCACAGTCTTCGAGCGGCTGGGCGACTGCCTGATGCCGCGCCGCGGCCTCTTCGCCCGCGTTGTGAAGGGCGGCGAGGTGGCAGCAGGCGATGCCGTTGAGGTCGTCGAGGCGGTCCCACGCGCGCTGTTCCAGGCCGTGGTCCTCACCATCAGCGACCGCTGTTCGCGGGGGGAGACGATGGACACGGCCGGCCCGGCCGTCGCGCGCCTCCTGGCCGGCGAGTTGGGCGCCCACGTGTTCGCCGCCGAGATCATCCCGGACGAGCGGCCGCTCATCGAGGAACGGCTCCGGCACTACTGCGACGGCCACAGCATTGACCTGGTGGTCACGGTGGGCGGCACAGGCTTCTCGCCGCGCGACGTGACGCCTGAGGCGACGCGGGCCGTCCTGGACCGCCCGACGCCCGGCCTCGACGAGGCGATGCGCGCCGCCTCGCTGGCCAAGACGCCTCACGCGATGCTCTCGCGCGGCGCCTCGGGCATCCGCAAGAAGACCCTCATCATCGCCCTCCCAGGCTCCGAGCGCGGAGCGACCGAGAATCTGGAGGCCATCCTTCCCGCCCTCCCCCACGGCCTCGCCAAGCTGAGAGGCGACCCGGCGGAGTGCGGGCGACTGAGGAGAGACGCGTGACGCGTGACGCGTGATCAGAGAAAATCGGGGCGGTCCCATCTCGTGTCACGCGTCACGGGTCACGCGTCAGGCACGAGTTCCACTGGCAGTGAGCGCACGACATTGAACGGCTCGCGGTACATTCGCCAGGAGATTCTTGACCTCATTGGCCCCGACGGCCAGCGCCGCATCTCCGCGGCCTCGGTCGTCCTTGTCGGATGCGGAGCGCTCGGCACCAACATCGCCAACAACCTCGTCCGTTCCGGCGTCGGAAGCCTCCGCATCGTTGACCGCGACGTGGTGGAGCTGGACAACCTTCAGCGTCAGGTGCTCTTCCACGAAGGCCACGCGCGCGAGCGAACGCCGAAGGCCATCGCCGCCGTCGAACAACTCCGCGAGATCAACTCCTCCGTCGCGCTCGACGCCCAGGTGTGCGAGGTCACGGCGGCGAACGTCGAGTCGCTCCTCGCTGGCTTCGACCTCGTGATGGATGGGACGGACAACGTTCAGACCCGCTCGCTCATCAACGCCGTATGCCTCAAGACCGGCACGCCCTGGATTGTGGGGGGCGCCGTCGGCTCAACAGGCTTCGTGATGCCCATTATTCCGGGGCGGACGCCCTGCTATCGCTGCCTCCTGGCCGAGCTGCCGGCTCCGGGCACCACGCCCACGGCCGCGACGGCTGGCATCCTCAACTCCACCACGGCCGTTGTCGGCGCCCTTCAATGCAGCCTGGCGCTCCGCCTTCTCGTTGGGGCATTGGAGCTGGGCGACCAAGCCTTGCTCCTGGACGTATGGGACCTCGATTTCTCCGGCGTGCGCATCCCGCGCCGCCCCGATTGCCCCGCCTGCGGGCACTGACAAGGAGGCTCCGTTGCTTCAGTATGCGGTCGCCATCTTCCTCGGCGCCTTTCTCCTCTTCGAGGTTCAGCCGCTCATTGGCAAGTTCATCCTCCCCTGGTTCGGCGGGGGGCCGGCGGTGTGGACCGCGTGCATGCTCTTCTTCCAGGTGCTGCTCCTGGGGGGCTACGCCTACGCCCACCTCCTACGGACGAAGCTGCCGCAGCGCAAGCAGATGATCATCCACATCGCCCTCCTCGTCGCCGCCGCGGCCACCCTGCCCATCCTCCCACGCTGGAAGCCCGACCCCGCGAGCGACCCGACGTGGGGCATCCTGCTCCTCCTCGCCGCCAGCGTGGGCCTGCCCTACCTGATGCTCGCCACCACCAGCCCGCTCCTCCAGGCCTGGTTCAGCGTCGCCCACCCGCAGCGCTCGCCCTATCGCCTCTATGCCCTGTCGAACGTCGGCTCGCTCCTGGCCCTCCTGAGCTACCCGTTCCTCTTCGAGCCCGCCTTCGCGCTCCGCACACAGGCCGTCATCTGGTCCATCGGCTTCGCGCTCTTCGCGCTCGCGGCAAGCTACTGCGCGTGGCGGACGGCCAAGGCAGACGACAGACGGCAGACGGCAGAGGGCAGACAGAAGACATCAGAGGAGGGCAGGGGAGAGGCGGAGGGGCCGCCGGGCATCGGCACCCGCATCCTGTGGGTGGCGCTCACCGCCTGCGGCTCGCTCCTGCTGCTTGCCGTGACGAATCAGATGTGCGCCGACGTGGCGATCGTGCCCTTCCTCTGGGTCCTCCCGCTCACGGTCTACCTCCTCTCCTTCATCCTCTGCTTCCACAGCACGCGGTGGTATCCGCGCTACGTCTGGTGGGCGCTCCTCTTCCTGGCGATGGGCGGCATCGAGTTCACCCGCCAGGTTGTGCGGCTGCCCGTCAAGGTCGCCTTCGGCAAGCCTGCAAAGGAGCCGGACTTCGGTGAGGCGGTGGACTTCTCCAGGTTCGCCTGGAAATTCGTCCACGGCAAGGACTACCTCGGGGACGACCTGGGCTCTAGCGAGCCCGTCTGCCTCATCCTGGGCGGCGTGCCCTGGGTCCTCAACAAGGGCGTGGACGTGACGATTCTCGGCCAGATCATCGGCCTCTCCATCGCACTCTTCGTCTGCTGCATGGTCTGCCACGGCGAGCTGGTGCGCCTCAAGCCCAACCCCCGCTACCTCACCTCCTTCTACCTCCTCTCGTCGGCGGGAGGTGCGCTGGGAGGCGTGCTCGTGTCTCTCGTCGCGCCGCGCGTGTTCCCCACCTACCTCGAGCTCCACATTGGCCTCTGGCTCTGCTGCGCCCTGGCGATGGCGGCGTTCTGGGCCGACCGCAAGCCACACCGGGACTGGGCCGAGAAGTGGTGGGTCATCCTCTATTTCCCCGCCTTCGCCGGCCTCCTCGTCGCTCTCGCCTTCGGACTCAAGAAGTCCGCCGACCACACGATCAAGGACTGCCTCTCCCTATCCCGCAACTTCTACGGCGTCCTGCGCGTCAGCGAGTACAGCAAGCTCAAGTACACCGAGCTCCATCCAGAAGGCGAGTACGACCGCGAGCGCCACTACTTCAGCCTCCAGAATGGCCGCATCTCGCACGGCAACCAGTTCGCCGACGAGGAGCGGCGCCTCTGGCCCACCTCCTACTACGGCCGCAAGAGCGGCGTCGGCCTCGCCATCCTCAACCTCCCCCGCGAACCCGGCTCGGGCCAGCTCCGCGTCGGAGTCGTCGGACTCGGCACCGGCACCATCGCCGCCTATGCCGTCAAGGGCGACTACTATCGCTTCTATGAGATCAACCCGTCCGTGGAACGCATCGCCAGAAACCCCAAGTGGTTCCACTACCTCGAAGACGCCGAGGCCAGGGGGGCCGACGTCAAGGTCTGCCTCGGCGACGCTCGCCTCACCCTTGAAGGCCAGGAGGCCCAGCGCTTCGACGTGCTGGCCCTCGATGCCTTCTCCAGCGACGCCATTCCCATCCACCTCCTCACCCGCGAGGCATTCGACGTCTATCTCAACCGCCAGGTCAAGCCCGACGGCGTCCTCGCCGTCCACATCTCCAACCGCTACCTCGACCTCGAACCCGTCGTCCTCGCCCTCGCCAAGCACTTCGACTACGAGGCAGTCATCGTCGAATCCGAGTCCGACAGGGAGAAGCGCTTGGACCCGGCCACCTGGATCCTCGTCACCAACAACCGCGCCTTCCTCGACTGCGAGGCCATCTGCGAGGTCGTCGAGGAACACGAAGAGGAACTCAAGAAGGACCCGGGAGCCCGGCGCCTCCTCGCCCGCCGCGTGCTCTGGACCGACGACTACAGCAACCTGGTGGACGTGCTGAAGGAGCGGGATGAGCTGTTCAAGGCGGTCGGCGCCGTGGACAGCTTCGGCCTCGGCGCGGCCGCCGCGCCCTTCACCCCGATGGCGTTCCTCACCCGGCCGTCCCCGGGCGGCATGGGCCTCCTGGGCCTCCTTGCCTGGCTCGGCCTGGGCGGCGTGGCGGCCTGCCTCGCGATGCGGAAGGGCTACAACCCCTTCGCCTGGTTCGGCTCGGCCAGCGTCCTCGGCCTCCTCACCCTAGCCCTCCTGCCGCCCGCGGCCAGGGAAGGGGAGGGCACCCCCGACCCCGCGGCCACGAGGCGGCTGGTGGGCAACCTGGTCGGATTGGGCGGCACCATACTTACCCTTGGCTGCGGCGTCCTCCTCGCCCTCATCGCCTGAGCGAGGGCATTCCGCCTGAAGGCGTGACTCCCAACGAGTTCGTAACCTGTTGGGAGTCCTGCCTTTAGCCCGCATTTCTCACCACCTCTGAAGTCCCGAAGGGACGCAAGGCTCTAGCCGGCGGCGTAAGCCGCCGGATCGCTGGTGGAGAGCGGCCAGCCCCGACGGGGCGGCACGACAGCGCGCCCCTTCCGC
>VGYV01000001.1 GCA_016872855.1 Planctomycetota bacterium | reverse complement strand
CTCCTACGTGCAGACGTACCGGCCCTGCCGTCTCTCGGTGAAGGTGAACGGCCGGCACACGCAGGTGGCCGGCAGTGGCCTGCTTCGCTTCGCCGACCGCGCGGACGATGCCCCCGTTATCCACTTCAACGGCCCGCTGACGTTGCGTGTCCACAAATGGACCGGAACGCTGGTCATCCCCAACGAGGCGCCGCCGTACTACGAGGAGGTGAAGATGGTTCCGGGCGAGCCGTTCGACCTCTGCGCCCAGCTCGGCACGCCGGGACGAGGCAACACGTTCGCGGCCCTCTCGACCGATGCGGTCCCCGCGAACATGCATCCAGTGGCCGACGTGGAGTTCCGCTCACAGGACCCCGGGAAGCCGCCTATCAAGCTGCACATCCCACTCAAGCAGCGCGACTGAGGAACGCTCTTCCGGGGTACCGTGCGTGTCCCCGCTGAGGCCGCCGGCTATGCGAAGATCCGCCTTGCCCTCCCCGGCTGGCAAGATGGATACGTGCAGCCTGCCACCGGAGATGTGGCGATATCCCAGCACCCCCACCGGCCTCTCGTCCCTTCCCCACCGCTCAGGCCTCGTGTCCTGCCGCCAGTCATTGATTCTGCCCGCGATGAGGTCGGAGGCGCGCGGAAGATCGTACAAGAGCGACCGAGCGCCAGTACCAACTCGCACGGTCTTGTAGTGGTTCTTGTAGTGGTCTCCGTTCGGAATATGCGGAATATTCGGAACAGACAACATGGGGGTGCGCAGGAGCTATCTTCATAAGTGATTGCCATTTATGGCTTTCTGGCAAGGGCATCCCTCCCACGCAACCATGAATGGGGTTCAAGAGGTCGCGGGTTCAAGTCCCGCCGCCCAGATCAACGTAAGAACTTATCCAGTCACGACTTAGGGCGCGAGCATCACCCAGGCACGGCGCCCTGTTTGTAGCGGTTTTGTAGTGGTTCTCTGCCGGAGTGCCGGCATCTCACCCTCCATGCCGCGCCGGGCCGCGGTGCTGCGCTGGTGCCTTCCTTGCTCGTAACCTCTTGCCAGCCAACTGCTTGGACACCGCACGCGGGAATCGAGTGGTCGGGTGCAATAGCCACCGACGGGGTAGCGCGCTTGAGCGCATTCGATGCGCACTCAGACCACGGATAGCGTGGGGTACCGCTTCCGGTAGAAGTGGCCTTTCCTGGCCCGCAGCAGGTAGTCCAGCCAGCAGTCGGGGCTGTCTTGGGGCAGGTGGAACGCCGCTCGGACGGATTCTCCGCCATGCTCCTGCACTACTCGCCTCACGAATGCGGGGCTCACCGCCTCCGATGTGATGAAGCCCATGATGACCTCCCTCTCATCATCCGTCAGCCCCTCTCCTTTGCGCCGAAGGCCGGCCAGCAGCAGGCCGAAGCTGGTCATGACCTCCTTGCCCTCTTCAGGGTTCAGGAACACGCCGATACCGCCAGTCGCGTTGACGAGGTGGTCGGGGAGCTTCATGTTCGGGCGGCCATCCTTCAGGCCGTGCCGCTCCATGACGTCGTGGACCTGGTCTTGCGGCTTGGCCTCCCATTGTGCCCGCATTTCCTTCTGCCAGTCCGCGGCCATGGCCAAGCCGTCGGGGTAAATCACGAGGTCAGTACCCTGGTACTTCATCATGGCAGCGTGGAGTTCTGAGGCCCGTTCGCGCACCAGCCTCTCGTGGTCCTTCCAGTAGCGGCACACGATCTGGGAGCTCTGGCGCTTCATGCGGGTCTTGAGGTCATCCATCTTTGCCTTTGTGGCCTCGCCCAGGAGCCTCTGTGTCCCAGACCAGTACCACTCGCCCCGCCACGGAACCAGGCTTCCGAAAACGAGCTGGCCGGCTTTGAAGGGGCTGTTGTCCATGTTCATCCGGACGACATATTCCTCGTCGCTGACGGCGTTGAGCGCCCGCAGGGTTTCCCGGTCCGCCGACAGGATCTTGTAGGGCGCCATGTGCCGCTCGTACCAGCCGCGCAGGTCGCTTCGGTCGTCCTCGCTGACGTCGAGCACCTTCGCGAGGATGTCGATGGCCCCGAGGCCCGACCAGCGGGTGCATCGGGCGCATATGAACTCGTCCGTGCGATCAATGTCCGCCTTCCCATTCCATTCCTTCTCGATGTAGTTGCTGTAGAACAGCCTGAACAGGTAGGACTTCGTGCCCAGCCACACCAGCTTCCTCTTGACGTCCCAGCCGTATTCGTTCGAGGTTGCCAGGAACCACTTCGCCCCGGCGTCGTTCGGAAGGGACGGGATGTGGCGGCTCAGGAACTCGTGGGCAGCTTCGACAATCCTGATCAGATCCTGGTGGAAGGGAGCGAGAACCAGGCCCTCCTTGAGTTCAGGGTAGAGAACCCACAGCAGATGTCGAAGTCGGGCAGGATGGATGCCTGTCGGCTCGTTGCCCTCGCCCTCCCGCAGGCTTATCGGTAGCGGCGTGCCGAACCATTGGCGGTTATATGCCTCGTAGCTCTCCCAGATGCCGATGCCGCAGTGGACATCCACAGCGAATTCGGCCAGGATGCCTGCGAGATCCTCCAACGCGTGGGGGCTGAGGAGCAGATTCCGGAAGGCGAACGTCCGTTGAGCCTTGGAGAGAACCTTGCGAAGCTCCTTGACGACGCCTGGCAAGAGTGCGTCGCTCTCGCCTTGGTATCCGGTGGGGTTGTAGCCCAGGTAAGGCAATTCAGATCTCCTGCTGTCGGGGCTGTTGCATCGCACCACACTCCGCTCGCCGCTCACTCGCTCTCACTCAGCCCCAGTTCTCTTAGCATCTCCTCTCGGGGCACGTCAACATCGGGTCCGTCGGGGCCCATCGGCCTCGGCATGGTTCGGATGAGCATCAGGACCCTCTGCTTCCCCTCGGGGGTCTTGCAGGCCGCGCGGGGAGTTCTGTTGCCCAATGCGGGCAGCGGTCTGTCCAGCCAGTCCATGAAGTAGCGACGGATCGCCTCTCGGGCATGCGCCTCGAGTTCAAGTGTCATAGGCACTTCCGCGCGCCCCAGCCGATCGTCGAGCGGGATCCCTTTCTCTCTCAGCTCGTCGAGGGTGCGGACGCTGACGCTCCTGAACTCGATGCCTGGGATGTTCTTCAGCAGCGTCCGGATTCTCCTGAGGCGCTTCGCAGACTGCACCTCCACAAGCAGTTCATCGCCCACGAAGGAGAGGCTGCCGAGGGGTGTCGTTTGCTTCTCGTAGGCACTGAGCCACTTGGTTTCACTGGGCCGAATCCAGGTGAAGCTCGTGCCGTCAGCATGGGAGTCCATGTCCTTCCGGGCCAGCAGGGCAGCTTGCGCCTGAGCTTGGTCAGTCACGGCATACGTGGCGGTGTGGAAGCTGATCTCATCGCCGTCGGCATTGAGCACCTGAAGCTTGTGGCCAACCTCGCGCCGCTTCTCCTGCCAGTGCCAGAGCCACCCGAACAGTTTGGACTTCGCCCTTGTGCCCTCTGGCGTTGGCTGCAAGCCCAGCCGCCACAGGAACTCGATGGCCTCCTCGACCTCGAGCGCCGCAAGCGGCGGCCCCAAGGGCGATAGGAAGTGGAACCTTCCAACAGGGAGAACCCGGCCAGGCAGGCTCATGTCCACCACTGCGGTCTCCGAGAGCCCCTTGTCGTGGACCACCACCTTGCCCCCGAAGAAGACGTCCAGAAGGGTCAGCGACCGCCCCTTCTCGATCCGCTCAACCTTGTAGATGGACGGCACGGCCCGGACGCGGGCTTCGAGGATGGCCCGCTCCGGCCTGGGGAGATTGCCCGCCAGCATCTGCTCAGCGAGGGTCTTGGCGTCCTTCGTTGTTCGGAAATCGTGCCAGTACCACTCGAAGAAGCACATTCCCGGGAACGGGTCGTCTGTGCTGCCGAGGAAACGGGCGCCTGCTTCTCCTTGGCCGAAGTACTGCTCGATCGCCCAGCCAATGGACTGCGACGACTCTTGCATCCTTGACTGCGCCCTTGCGTAAAGGGACCGATCGCATTCCTTCCAGTCCTTCAGATCATCGGGAGCAGGGGGGACCTGCTCCGCCGCACCCCCGAGCTGCGCGCATGAGCCCTTGCCCAGGAGGTAATCCCGCAAGCCGCGGGTGGCCTCGTCAAGCAACGGGAGCCCCGGCTGGTAGCGGCACGTCGCGCCGAGGGCGCGGAGCACTGGCCCGAGCTCCTCGTGCAGTTCCTGGCTGCCTACGAGGACCTGCTGCGGGATGCCCTTCTCGTGCTGAGAGTTCTTGCCCCGAAGCGCGTCGCAAATGACGCGGACCGCCTCGGACACTCCGCCCTGGATCGCCTGCACGAGCACGATGCGCTCCGAGCGCGCCTCCAGGATAAGGACGCCCCGCACGGTCCTGTCGTCGCCTTCGATACGTGTAGGGAGCGTCGGACAACCTACGAGCCATGTGCTGCCCAGCCGGGGGAGGGCCTTCAGGTCCTCCGGCACGCTCGGGGGCGCGGACGGTGTGGGTGCGGAACACTGCGAGTACCGCCGCATCTCGGTCGAGACTTCTGGGTTCAGCGGATCCCCGCTGAGAACCAGTGTCAGTGTGTCCTGGTCTGGGCCAAGGCGGCTGTGCGCGAGCCGCCCCGCATCCCTCGCCTTCATGATGCCGCGGAGAGCATACAAAACCCTGCGGGCCTCGTCCGCGGTCATCCGCCGCAGCTCCCTGCCGGCGTCCTTGGCCATGAAGAAGGGCACGGTGTCGCCGCGCCTGCCGGCGAAACCAGCCTTCGCAAGGAAGCTCCGGCCAGGGGGAGCCATCTCTCCATAGGGCGTCATGCTGACGCTGAGGAAGCTGGCGCTGTCGGGCGGCTCTACCTCTCGCTCGTCGCGCTGCAAGATGGTATACAGGCTCCGAACTGCTCCCTGCCCGTGGAAGAGCACAAGGCCGTATTCCTGGCCCGCCCTGCCCATGATGATGGCGAACATAGGGCGCTCGTCGCCGGGAGCAACCACCGCGAAGCAGTCGTCGTTTTCGTACTCCAGCCAGAGCTTCCTGGCGTGGAAAGCCATCGCAGCCGCGACGGCTTCGCGGTACACTTGGGATTCGGGGAGACTCATCGCTGCTCCAATGCCCTCTGCCTTCACCCAGCACGTTCCGCGCCGAGCGTCGGTTATGAACGGCGGGGTTATCAGGGGATCATATCCCCCTCCGCCCCGCCCGTCAAGCACTACAGAGACGAACCCTATCCCAGCACCACCACCGGCCTTTCATCCCTTCCTCACCGCTCAGGCCTCATATCCTACCGCCAGCCATCGTGTCTGTCCGCGATGAGGTCGGAGGCGCGCGAAAGATCGTACAAGAGCGACCTAGTGCCCGTACCGGCTCGCACGGGTTTGTAGTGGTTTTTGTAGTGGTTTCCGTTCGGAATATGCGGAATATTCGGAACAGACGACATGGGGCTGCGCAGGAGCTATCTTCATAAGTGATTACCACTTATGACTTTCTGGCGAAGCGCTGCTGTCCACGCATCCATGAATCGCACTCTAGAGGTCGGGGGTTCGAATCCCCTCGTCTCCACCATTAGGCAGGGCAAGGACTTATGGATTTGGTCCTTGCCCTGTCTGCGTTTACGGCGACGCTGGAAGGAACCGTCCGAAGTGACTGCAAGGGACACGAAGGGCGGCAAGTGACGTTTTCCTGATCCAGAAAGGGCACAAATCGGGCACAGGCCCCTGCTGCTCGTGAAGAGCGGTCGCACAAGATTGTTGCTCCTCGTGCTCTTCTCTCCCACCATTATCTGCTGTCAGTCCCACCCCTCCAGCAACTCCGGGTCCTCCCATCCGCGTCGTCTGCTCCACATCCAGCTCTACCTGCGAACTCGCTGAACCACTGAGGCGCCGGCGGGGACCGTCACCGCGCCATCGAAGAGAGCCTTGCCGTTGAGCGGGTCGAATCTCGGATTCGCCCGCACATGAGTGGCAATGGCCGCGTCAGTGGGATTGTGAAGCTCAAGTGTCCAGGCGTCGTCGCCGCACTGGGTAAGTTGGATGAACAGTTCAGGGTTGCCCGCGAGGATTGGGTGGCCGAGGAACAGATCGGCGTGGCCCGAGAGGCAGACGGTTGCCCAGGCTCTGCCCTCAAAGACCCCGACCGGGCGTGCCTGCTTGAGCGAGCGGTCGTAGAGGAACGCCGACCAACGGTCGTTGAGGCTGCAGACGGCGATGGGGAGGCTCGAGACGAGCTTGCCATCGAGCTGGCCGCTGAAACAGGCCGACGCCTTGCCATCCACTGTCAGGACGTAGCGCTGGGAGAGGAGCGTGCCCTGATCGAGGCGAAGGGTGTAGCCGCCCTTGCCGCAGTCGAGGGCGAAGTCGCGGTAGAAGCTCTCGACGACGTCCCGATGGGGCGGCCAGCTCTCGGTGAGGGTGCAGCGGCGAGGAATGCCGACGAGGAGGAGCTGGACCTGCCGCGACTCGCCCCTCTTCTGGGGGGCGGCCGCGGCCTGGAGTGTGATGTCGAGGCGGCCATGCCGGGCCAACTCCGCGTCGGCTGCCAGGCCCTCGGTGAGCGGGAAGATGGCCGCGCCGCCCAGTGGCGAGTCGAGGAAGGCCGCATAAGCCGCGGGGCCGAACTGGACGGTGAGTCGGCGGCCCGGCTCGGGCTTGCCTGCATCCCATTGGCCAGTCTCGATGGTCACGGCATCACGGCGGAGCACCCAGGTGCTGGACTCGCGCGACTGCATGGTGGCGATTGTGAAGCCCTGGTTCGCCATGTCCTCTTTCATCGCGATCTCGATCTGCCAGAGGAAGACGGCGAGCGGGCTGTCGGGGTCCACCTGGAAGAAGTGGTTGCGGCGGTTGACGCTGAGTTCCTTGACGGGTTGTGTGCGCCAGAGGGTGTGCCAGACATTGTGCACGGGGACGCCGTCGGCGAAGGCGTGCTCGCGCGGGCCGTCGCCGATCATGATGTCGCGGGTGTGAAGCAGGCGGCGGGCCTCGGTGACGTTGGGCGCCAGCACGGGGCGGGCAGGGGAGATCGGGCTGACGGTCTCCCAGACCTCGGGCTCGCCGCCGGCCGCCCCATCGAACGCCGGGGCGCCCAGGAGCCGATCGTTCTTGAACGTGCCTGCTGGGGAGATGCCGCTGGCGATGCGCTTGATGGGTGTGCCAAGCGTCTGGTTGCCGCCCAGCAGGATGCCGATGCCGTCGCGGTTCACCACGTAGCCGTAGGAGAGCTGGTTGTTGCGGTCGCTGCACATGAACTCCTCGAGGCGGTGGTTGCGGTCCCACTGCTCGCCACTGATGGCTCGGCCGCCTGCCGTATCGGTGGCCGTGAGCACGAGGTTGTGCTGGCGGTCGTGGGCCAGATCGAGCCGGAACTCGAACTCGGCCTGTCCCTGTGGCAGGAAGCGGCGGAAGAGGCGGGTGCCGTCGTAGACGGCCACCTCCTCCAGCCCGACGGGCGAACTGGCGTGGCCGCAGAGAATCCAGCGGTAGTTCTGCCAGGCGAAGTCGCCGGGGGTGTTCCCCTCGTAGTCCCGGGGGCCGACGTAGGACCAGGTCTCGATGTGCGGGCCGGATGTCACTTGCGGCTTGGCCGGGTTGTCGGGGTAGAAGTGCCAGAGGTCGAAGTAGTCGCGGACCCGGCTCTCGGGGCGGAGCGTGCCTCCGATGACCGAGCCGCCGCGCTCGGGCAGGCGGAGTACCGTCCGCCAGCCGGAAGAGCCGAGCTGGGCCGGGTCGTTCATCAGATCAATGACGAGCGGCAGCGGCCCCTGGCCAGAGGCGACCAGCTTGAGGAAGTCGCCGCTGGCGTCCTCGACGACCTTGCCGTCGCGGGCCGTGATGACGCCCATCGCGTCGTAGTTGGAGAAGAAGTCGGCGAAGGGGGCGGCGCTCTGGCGGAACAGGTAGTTCCCCGCCGTGAGCTTGAAGCTGGAGATCGAGTAGGCGTAGTCGAGCGTCGTCATCGCGAGCTGGCCGGGAATGTAGGGCTTCCTCGCGTCCAGTTCCGCGTCGCGGGAGCGGAACGCCTTGCCGTCCTCGCTGAGGAACTTGCGGTCGGGGTACGGAAACGTGGTGCCGAAGTAGAAGTAATGGTTGCCCACCTCGTCGTCAATGGCGATGCCTGGGATGGCGGCGAAGGCGGGGGAAGAGAGGCGCGCGCAATCGGCCCTGAGCTTCAGGAAGTTGTCGGCCGAGAGCTTCGGGAAGTCCTCGAGGAAGACGATCCAGGCCAGTCCCGCGGCCTTGGCCTTCTCGACCCACTGGTCGGCCGTGGCCTTGCCGCTGGAATAGAGCGTGCGGGGGCCGACCACGCCTGGCAGGGCTGGCTCGACGGCGGGGAAAGATGGCTCCGCCGGCCAAGCATAGGGCTTGCCGAGGCGCGCTTTGTGGGGATTCGCCAGGAGCGATTCCTCCGTCGCTGCACCACCGAGTTGGCCTTCGGTCAGGGACGGCTCCGCCAGCCAGCGCAGGGCGTTGGCCAGGAGGACATAACCGTTCGAGGCGATCCCCTTCAGCCCTCGGTCGAGAACGATCCCTTCGAGCGTGCTCATGGCGTTGGCGCCGATGAGGTACTCGGGCGTGATACCCAGGAACACGATTCGGCCCTTGCCTGCCGTGCGTGCCGCTACGAACGGCACCGCGCTCGGATAGGTGCCAGGCTGGTTGGGACGGCTCTCCTGGAGGGCTCCCTTGTGGGTGAGAGACGACTCCGAGCCGCGGACGAGAACCTGCCAGGACGAGTCAACCGTGAACGGAACCGTGTGGTTCTGTGCTCCGACGCGCATGCGTGGGATGGGATACCAGAGCGACTTGACGCCTGTGGTGACCGGCGAATCGGCGATGGCGCTGGCGGGGGCGAACGGGAGTTTCCACGCCGTGGCGACGATGGCCGCCTTCGGGTCGTCGGGCAGTTCGTCGAAGAGGGGCGTCAGGCCCAGGGGCTTGAGAAAGGCGTCCTGGGGCGGCTTGTCCGTCGCCATCTGCCCGAAGGACCCCAGCACGAGGACTCCGCCGCCTGCCGCAAGGAACCGGTTGAGGCAGTCCACGGTCTGCCGGGTTCGACCCAGGGACATGTCCGCGTTGGCGCGGCCCAGGCCGGCGAGGACGACGACGTTGTAGTTCCTGAGACTGTCCCACGCCAGCGGGCGGTCGCCAAGGCCCGAGTGCTCGGCGCGCAAGGCGAAGCCCTCCTGCACCAGACGGCCCGCCACCTCATGGCCGCAGTGGCCACCATCGGAGCCGGCGAACACTACTGCGGGCCGCCTCGGCGTCGCCGCCCGGGTGGCGCAGGCCAGAGTCACGAGCATCACGGCGCAGGACTCAAGAAGCGATTGGAGTCGGCACATGGGAGTATGCCCTCGCCTCCCCTGTTCTCCACGCGCAGAACGCGCGGCAAGTCTACCCGGAGAGAGTTCGTCTGTCCACTGACGCTCCCCCAAGCGAGCGCGGGCCAGCCGCGCGCCCGTGGAGCCGACCGTTGGCCTTCGAAGCCTACGGTTGGGGGTTCGAGTCCCTCCGGGCGCGCCATACGAGCAACCCAAGACCCTACAGCCACTTGCGACTGTAGGGTCTTGGTGTTTCTGGTGTTATGAGTCCGGCAGGGGGCGGCCAGACGGCATAGGGAGTCGGGACACAGCGGGACACCGCGGGACACGAAAACCCATCATCCGATGCGCGAAGTTGGCAGATTCTGGCACAAGACCCCACCCCGCGCTTAGCTCAGGTGGCGCCCCAGCCCCTCACCCTGCCTCGATCCGGCGAGGTGATCTTCCGCATGGTAGACCGGGCAGGAACGACGAGGAGTTCAAGTCGCTCGTCGCTCGTTGCGAAGGCTGCGTCTCCGCAACGTGGGTGCGCCGGGGCTAGCCGGGCAAGCTTCGCCTTCTCAAGGGCGACACGCCCCTCGACGCCGCCTATGCCCGGCGCTTGCGGACCGTCTTCCACTCCAGCGAGGCCTGGCAAGTCGCGCACCCCCTTTCGCGGCCAGAGGCGGCCCACAGGCAGGGGCCGCCCAGCTCATCATGGCCGCGATTGCCCACGCCGGCGGCAGCAATCCTGCCGATCTCCCCCCGGCGCGCCGGCTCCCGAGCATACTGCACGGGCTTGTTCGAGGTGCGCTAGGTTCCGTGCTGGTAGACGCGGCCGTGGCGTTTGACCGCATGGCGGATGGCCGCGGCCTCGCGGATCGTCGAGCTCATGGGCTTTTTGCCGTAGACGTCCTTGCCGGCTCTCAACGCGGCGATGATCTGGATGGCGTGCCATTGCCCCGCGGAGCCCACGGAAATTCGGATGAGCCTCCGTTATTGCGCCCAGCAGCGAGGCCAAGCTTGAACTTTCCGAGCCGGAGAGGTAGAATCATCCAGCGATTGCGGTGGAGACCCGGTGCTCTGATGACGGGGGGTGGCGCTGGCATTGCACGAGCTGTCGTTCGCAGAGCAGATACTCAAGTGCGTTGACCAGGAGGCGCGCAGGCACTGTGCGCGGGGGGTCAGCCGCGTGAGGCTGAGAGTAGGGCGGTTGTCCGGGGTCAACGGCGCCAACCTGGCTTTCTGCCTGAAAGCGGTCGCTGAGGGGTCGGCGATGGAGGGCGCCGAGGTGGAGGTGGACGAGGTTGCCCCCGAGCTTGTCTGCTCTGATTGCGGGCGGCAGCCCGTGGGTGGCGTGGTGGAGCCGGTCTGTCCGACGTGCGGCAAGGAGGCAGAGCTGCTTCTGAATGCCGAGGTCTACATTGAAGAGGTGGAATTGGATGTCGAAGACGATCACGCTGAGGCGAAGAGTTGAGGCCGCGGGCCGACGGACAGCGGAGGCTCTGCGGAGGTTCTT
This sequence comes from Planctomycetota bacterium, assembly GCA_016872855.1. Taxonomy (GTDB): domain Bacteria; phylum Planctomycetota; class PUPC01; order DSUN01; family DSUN01; genus DSUN01. Next base: position 35,349 of record VGYV01000001.1, on the reverse strand, counting down.
CAGGCGGAGAGGCGTGTTTGTTGTGAACCTGATCGGGTCGCCGGGCTCCGGCAAGACAAGCCTCCTGGAGGCCGCAGCTCCTCGGCTGAGGGGCAAGGCGGCCGTCATTCAGGGAGACCTGGAGACTGACGAGGACAAGAGGCGAATCGAACGTGTCGGCCTCCCCGCCTACCAGATAAACACGATCTCAGGGTGCCATCTGGATGTCGGGCAGATACGCCGCGCGGTGGGGCAGCTCCCGCTCGACAACGCCCGGTTTCTCTTCATCGAGAACGTGGGGAATCTGGTGTGCCCGGCGAGCTTCGAGATAGGGGAGGACATCAAGGTGGCTGTGGTTTCGGTGACGGAGGGCGACGATAAGCCGGCAAAGTACCCTGTGGCGCTTCGTGTGGCGGCGGCGATGGTGCTGACAAAGACCGACCTCTTGCCCCACCTGCGGTGCGATATCGAGAGGATGGAGAGGGACGCAGTTGTTGCGAATCCCGAGCTGAGGGTGTTCAGATGTTCGGCCAGGACTGGCGAGGGGGTGGATGCCTTGCTCGATTGGCTCGAGGAAGTGGCCGCCAGACGATAGCGGCGAGGTGCCGCTAATACTCCGCTGGAAGGGACCGCAGTTCTTCGCGGGTGAAGACGGGGCCATCCTTACAGACGAACTTGCTGCCGATGTTGCACCGGCCGCACTTGCCGATGCCGCATTTCATGCGCATCTCGAGGGAGAGGATGATGGCATCGTCGGGAAAGCCGAGCTTGGCGAGGGAGAAGAGGGTGAACTTGATCATGATGGGCGGGCCGCAGACGACGGCAAGGGCATTCTCCGAGCTGGGCTTCAGGCTGTCAAGCACGGATGTTACGACGCCCTCGTGCTGGGTCCAGGTCGCGTCGGCCTTGTCCACCGTCAGGTGAACGTCAATGTCATCCCGCGTCTGCCACTTGGCGAGCTCGTCCCTATACATAAGCTCGCCGGGCGTTCGCGCGCCGTAGACGACGAACACCGAGCCGAAGCGGGTTCGGTTCTGCGGTTCGAGGGTGTAGTTGATGGCGGCGCGGAGAGTGGTGAAGGCGAACCCCCCGCCGATGATGAGGAGATTCTTGCCCACCATTCGGTCCCAGGGGAACGGCTTGCCCATCGGCCCCCTGACGCCGAGCCCGGCACCGGCCTCGAGGCTGTGTAGCTCCGTGGTGAAGAGTCCCATCCGCTTGACCGTGAAGAGGAGGTAGCCAGTCTCCGTCGGCGAGGAGGCGATGCCGAAAGGGGCTTCGCCGAATCCCGGCAGAGAGAGCTCGGCGAACTGGCCGGGCAAGTGCCTGAACTCCGCGGCGTCTTGAGCGTTGTCGAGCACGAGCCGGAAGCTCTTGATGTCCCTTGCCTCGTTCTCGATCACGACCTCCTCGATCCGCGCCGGATAGGGGAGGTATGGGTTCCTTGCCATTGCTTAGGCTCCGAGTTCCCTGAACACGGCCCGAAGGTCAAGGCTCACCGGGCAGTTGCGGATGCAGCGTCCGCAGCCGACGCAGAAGAGCCGGCCGAGGTTCTCGACTGCGTAGCGGAACTTGTGCATGAGGCGCTGGCGCCACCTTTCCTTGGGCGTGGGCCGGGGGTTGTGGCCGGAGGCGTGTAGGGTGAAAAGCGGATAGGCACAGCAATCCCAGGTCCTGACCCGCCGGACCACGTCGCCTCGAACCTCATCCGTGATGTCGAAGCAGTGACAGGTCGGGCAAAGGAAGCTGCACGTGCCGCAGCCGAGACATTTCTGGCTGAGGATTCCCCAGAGCGGAGAATCGTAGGCATTGCGCAGCCGCTCAGCGCTGCGGTCGAGCTCCACCGGCGCAATCTGGTCCGCCGCTTTACGGGCCCGTTCCTGTGCTTCCTCGATGGCGGGGGGTGTGGCATCGCCGAGCAGGTCAGCCGCGGATGACAAGAGGTCCTCACCCTTGGGCGTGATCGCCCTCAAGAGGAGGTCTGCCTCGAGCCCAATGGCAAGCACATCCGCTCCGGCCTCGTCGCTCGGGCCGCCGCCAACGGAGGTGCAGAAGCAGCTCGACATGGGGCGCGTGCACGCGAGCACGATCACCACCGTCTTCGCGCGAAGCCGCTCATAATATGGATCGCGCTGGTCGCCGCCGAGGAAGACCTCGTCGAGCGCAAGGAGCGCTCTGGCATCGCAGGGCCGGACTCCGAAGAGAAACGCCTGTCGGTTGGGCGGGCGCCCATCGCCTTGCGATGGGCCCCCGTTGCCGGCAACGGGAGCAGGCTCGTGAGGTTTCCCATTCGTGAAGCGAAGGAGGGTCTGAGTCTGGGGCAGCAGGAAGACCTTGGGCGAGAGGGGGAAGTTCTTGTAGTCCAGCACCACGGGCTTGCCGGGCGAGACCTCGGCGAGGATCACGTCGCCCGACTCGTCTCTCGTCGGCGCGTGGACCGCGCCGAGTCCCCGCAGACGGTCAAGAAGCCTGTCCAGGTCAGTGTGAGGAATCCGCTTTTCTGTCATCGCGCCCTCCGGCCGGCCTTGACCCATCGAGGGTGAGCTAAGGCTCTGTGAGGAAGTCCTGCGAGTCGTCCGCGGCGAAGTCGGCCAGCGGCGGCTTCGCGTCGAGCGCCTCGCCGGGTCGGTAGCCGTAGAGGTCCTCGACCTCCTGGTTCACCTTGCGCGCCAGGAGGCGTGTGTCAATCCCCATCGGGCATGCCCTGGCGCACGCCCCGCAGTCCGTGCAGCGGCCGGCCATGTGGAATGCCCTTACGAGGTGGTAGATCGTGACGTCGGAGATGTCGGTGCCGGCCCCCACCCACCTCGGCCGGGTCTGGTCCAGCAGGCACTCCTTGCAGCAGGAGCAGACGGGACAGGCCTGCCGGCACGCATTGCATCTGATGCACCGGGAGAACGTCTCCTGGAGGTGCGCCCATCTGGCACTGAGAGGCTTGGCCTCGAAGGCCGCCGTCTGCTGTCGGGCCGCCTCCGGGTCCTTCCCCTCGACGGGTGTGCCTAGCAGCGCGTCGTGTATCGAGGGGGTGGGGGAGCGGCACTCAAGGCAAGCGTCCGCGACGATCTCCTCGCGCCGCAGGGTGAGCTCCGTTCCATCCTCGACCACAACGTGGATGTTGCCCTGGGCATCCTCTCCGGCCCCCAGCGGCTCGTGCTCGCGTAGCGCTCTCTCCGCCTTTCGCCAATCCACCATGCCCGGGCAGGCGACGCCCACGAGCATCAGCTTCTCACGGGGCACCCGGCGCTCCTGGATGAGCGCGACCACGGAGCGAGTGTCGCATCCCTTCAGCACCAGCCCAACGGTCGGCGGCGGGGGAGCCGTCTTAGCCTCCCTGGCATCAGCGGGGGGCTTGAATAGCCGCGGCAGGTACACGGCGAGGTTGGTGGTGCAGAATGGGTTCCACGCCAGGCGCTTGACCTCCTCGGGCGAGGTGAGGAAGAGCGGGGTCGTCCGAAAGGGAAGGCTCGCCTTCTCATACCCCAGGAAGAGGTCCACCCTCTTCTCGCGGAGGAGTTTCTCCGCGGTCTCGCGCAGGCGGGTCTCGATCTCGTGGCTGGCGCTCATAGCTTCTTCACCAGTTTGTCGTTCGGGCCGAGCCTTCGGACCTCCTCCACGACCTTCTCCACGATGGCGGCGAAGCGGCCGCCTTCCGAGGCGGACACCCAGGTGAACTGCACCCGCTCGGGCTCGATCCCCGCATATTGGAGGAGCTCCTTGAGAAGCGCGAACTTCCGCCGGGCCACCAGATTGCCGCTGATGTAGTGGCAATCGCCAGGGTGGCACCCGGAGACGAGCACGCCGTCGGCCCCGTTCTGGAGTGCGCGCAACAGGAAGACGGGGTTGACCCTCCCCGAGCAGGGCACGCGGATGACGCGGATGTTGTGGGGGTATTGGATGCGGCTCACCCCAGCCAGGTCCGCCCCGGCATAAGAACACCAATTGCACAGGAACGCCACGATCTTGGGCTCCCAATCCCTCTTGGCTGGCCCGGTTTCCTGTCCGCTCTGAGTCTGGATCATGACTTCCTCAAATCGCGTCAACGGCCTCGAGGATTTGGGTGTTGCGGAAGCCCTTGAGGTCAATCGCGGCGGCACGGCAGGTTGCCGTGCACGCCCCGCAGCCCTTGCAGGTGGCCTCGTTGACGACTGCGACCCGGAAAACGGGGTCCAGCTCGATCGCCTTGTAGGCGCACACGTTCGTGCAGTCTCCGCAACCACTGCACCTGGAGGCATCCACGGCGGCGACCTTGCCTTCGGCCTGCAGCTCGCTCTTGCTCAGGACGGTGGCGGCGCGCGAGGCCGCCGCCCGCGCCTGGGCGATGCTCTCCGAGATGTCCTTCGGGTAGTGCGCGAGGCCGCAGACGAACACGCCCTCGGTGGCGAAGTCCACCGGGCGCAACTTGACGTGCGCCTCAAGGAAGAAGCCGTCCGCGTCGAGCGGCACCTTGAGCAGTTGCGAGAGCGCCCGGTTGTCCTCATTCGGCTCGATCCCGGCGCTCAGCACCAGCAGATCGGCGTCGAGCGACAGGGTGCAGCCCAGTATGCTGTCATCTGCCCTCACCACGAGCCGCCCGTTGCCGTTCGAAACGCTCGGCTTGGTCTCTTCGTCGTAGCGGAGGAAGACCACTCCCTGTCTCCGCGCCTCGCGGTACCACCGCTCGTTGAGGCCGTAGACCCGCACGTCGCGGCACAGGACGTAGACGCGGGCTTTTCGGTTCTGCTCCTTCAGCCAGAGGGCGTTTTTGATCGCCGTGCCGCAGCAGATGCGGCTACAGTACGGGCGCCCCGCCTCCCGCGAGCCGACGCACTGGATCATCACCACCGACCTCAGCCCCTTGAGCCTCGCGGAATCAGGACCGGTGAGGAGTCTCTCGAATTCCGTCTGGGTCATCACCCGGGCGTCGTTCCCATAGAGATACTCCCTAGGGACGTGTTCCCTTGCTCCCGTGGCAACGACCACCACCCCGTGCTCGATCTCCCCGTCCTCGCCGGCCAGCCGCGTCTTGAAGTTGCCGACATAGCCGGAGAGCTCCCGCACGCTCGTGCTGAGGTGGACTGTGATTCGGGGGTCGGACTTGACCTTCTCAACCAGGTCGCCGAGGAATGCAGCGACGCCCTCCCCGGCCAGGGTCCGGCGGATCTTGAGAAGATGGCCACCTAGCTCGGAGGCACGCTCGACCAGGTGGACGGGATAGCCCTGCGCGGCGAGGTCAAGGGCCGCCGTGAGGCCGGCAACGCCACCGCCGATGACGAGTGCCGAATGCTTGACGCCCAGCTTGGTCTTGTCGAGGGGCTCGAGCCGTGCCGCCTTGGCGACGGCCATCCGAATGAGCTCCTTGGCCTTCTGGGTCGCCTTGTCCGGCGCGCCCTGGTGGACCCACGAGCAGTGCTCGCGGATGTTTGCAAACTCGAACAGGTACGGGTTCAGGCCGCTGGCCTCTAGGGTGGCCTGGAAGAGCGGCTCGTGGGTCCGCGGCGTGCAGGCGGCGACAGAGACGCGGGTGAGCTTCTTCTCCCTGATCGCCTCGGCGATGGTCTTCTGGGAGTCCTTCGAGCAGGCGAAGAGGAATTCCTGCGCGTGGGCGACCTTCGGCAGCGCGGAGGCGTATTCGACGACGCGCGGGACGTCCACTGTCGAGGCGATGTTTATCCCGCAGCGGCACACGAAGACCCCGATGCGGGTCGGCTCGCCGCGAAGGTCCCTGGGCTCCGGCAGCTCCGCCTTGGGCTCGCTTGCCTCAAGCCCGCTCATCATCGCAAGCGCCGCCGAGCTTGCGCCGGACGCCTGGATCACCGACTCCGGGATGTCCTTCGGCCCGGAGGCGGTGCCGCAGACGAACACGCCGCGGCGCGAGGTCTCGAGCGGGCTGAAGGTCGAGGTCGTCACGAATCCGTACTCATCCGTCCGCAGCCCGAGGCGCCGCACGACCTCGCGCACGCGCGCCGTGGCACACAGCCCCACAGAGAGGACAAGGAGGTCGAAAGCCTCCTCGCGTATGCTGCCGTCGTCGGCATTGTAGCGCACAAGGAGGTTCTCGGTGTTGGGGTCCACTTCCACCGAGGCGACCCGTGCGCGGACGAAGCGCACGTCGTGCTCCCGCTTTGCGCGCTCGACGAACCGGTCGAAGCCCTTGCCGTAGGCCCGGACGTCCATGTAGAAGACCGTGCTCTCGACCCCCCGCATGTGCTCCGTGAGGATGATGGAGTCCTTCGCGGCCTGCATGCAGCAGACAGCGGAGCAGTAGTCGTTGCCGACCTGCATGTCGCGGGAGCCGACGCACTGGAGGAAGGCGACCCGCTCCGGCTCCTTGCCGTCGGAGGGGCGCTGGACGTGGCCCTGGGTGGGGCCGGAGGCGCTCAGGAGGCGCTCAAGCTCGATGCTGGTGACCACGTTGGGAAAGGTGTGGTAGCCGTACTCGTCCTTGAGGGTCGCGTCGAACTCCTCGGAGCCGAGGGCGAGAATCGCCGCCCCGACCTCGAGCTCGAGGTCCTGCGCCTTCTGCTCGTAGTCAATCGCGTCCGCCTGGCAAAGCCTCTTGCAGACCCCGCACTTGCCGCGCGTGTGGTAGAGGCACTGGGTGGGGTCCATTATCGGCACCGCCGGCACGGCCTGGGGGAAGGGGATGCGGATGCAGCGGGTCTTGCTGAGGCCCTTGTTGTGAGGATCGGGCAGGCGCACCGGGCACTTGGTGGTGCAGATGCCGCAGCCCGTGCACTTCGCCTCATCCACATAGCGCGGATGCTTCCGAACGCGAGCCTTGAACGATGGGGCCTCGCCCTCCAGGGCGAGCAGCTCTGCATTGGTGAGAAGCCTGATATTCGGGTGTTTGCTAACCTCCACGAGCTTCGGCGAGAGGATGCACATGGCGCAGTCGTTGGTGGGAAAGGTCTTGTCGAGCTGGGCCATGCGGCCCCCAATACTCGGCCCGCGCTCGACGAGGAAGACCTCGGTTCCCGCCTCGGCAAGGTCCAGCGATGCCTGGATGCCGGCGATCCCGCCACCGATTACCAGCGCTCGCTTCCGCACGCTCACGCCCCCATTCTCTTAGCGGCTCGGGCCCGCTTCCGCTGGGTGAACGCAACGATCTTGGCCATCGCCTCCGTGCCGGCGTTCCGCTGCTTGTCGCGGTCAGGAAAGGCCATCTCCTCGATCGCACCGTCCTCCTTCGCGAGGTTATAGAGGGCCTCACCCGCCGTGGTGCGCAGGACGGTAGTAGTGTAGCCGTCCGGCGAGCCGACGCCCCCGCAGGAGATATCGGCATACTCGCTGGCGAAATCCGCGCACGCGAAGCAGGCCGGCCGAGCAAACTCCTCCATTGCCTCGAACGGGATGTGAAACGTCTCCTTCTTCGCCGTCGTGACGATGATGTCGTCCTTGATGTTGACCTTGTGGATTTGCCCCAGGTCCACGGGCAGCTTCCTCTCCAGCGCTCGCCGTGTCTTCGCGTCGAAGGAGAAGTTCTCCATGCAGAACAGCCCGATGGTCAGGACGATGCTGTCGGCCGGCAGAACGTTCAGGAGCCGCATCTTCTTGATCGTGAAGATCTGACAAGGCGTGCCGACGAGTGCGATCTTGTGGAGGTCGCGCTTTCCAAGCGACTTGACCTCACGCACGCTCGGGGAGAAGGTAGTGTATGACTCGCCGACCTTGTGGAGGTGTTGCGACTCCTCGAAGTGTGAGCCGGCCGCCTCAACCAGGTCCTCCGGGGTCGTAGCCACCATCGGCTCGCGCGAGAACGGGCCGACCCGCCGTGAGACGATCGCAGCCTGGATGAGATGCTTTCTGAGAGCGTGGATGAGGAGCGCTGTGACGGCGCCGCCGTCGGTGGCTACCCGGCGGATCTTGCGAGAGTGCGCCCTTGCGGAGACGAGCTTGCGGCACGGCCCGATCGGCGCCCTCCAGCCGGTCTTCTCTCGAAGCTCCTGGTCGAGCGCCTTGATCTGGGGGCAGATGAGGTAGCAGATGCCGCAGTGCAGGCACTTCGACTCGTCCGCCATGACGGGCATGCCATCCTCGCCGACGCGGAGGGCGTTGAACTCGCCTGCCGAGCAGAAGGCGACGCAGCCGCCGCACTTTCCGCAGATGCCCCGCTTCTGCACCTCGGCCACGAGGTCCTGGAAGCCTTTGACATCCGTGCTCACGTGCTCATCCCCTTCAGTTGCTCCTCGACCTTGTTCCGAAAGGCGTCCAGGAGCTCCGAACGCTTCTCGAAGCTGTACTGGACGAGGTTGTGGCGGAGGCTCTGCGCCAGGCGGTCGAGCTCCTCGATGCGCTTCAGGACGTCGCTGGGCGCATGACGGCCCTTGATGGCGAGATAGCGGAGCGCGCGCATCACGTCGGTGAAGTTCACCTTCTGTGGGCATCGCGCATAGCACCGGTAGCAGACAAGGCAGTACCAGATGCGGGGCGAGGAGAGCACCTCGTCGCGCATGCCGAACAGGATCTGGCGGACGATCTTCCTGGGGTTGTAATCGGGGTCCACCTCGGTGATGGGACAACCGGCGGCACACGTGCCGCAGGCGAAGCAGCGCCGGATGTGCTCGCCGCCAGGCTGCGAGGCCACCTCGTCGGCAAACCGAAGGTCAAGGTCGCCCACCTGCACCACGGGCTCCTCCTCGGGCATGGCTCAGCTCCTCTCGGGGATTTCCGATTTCCAATCTCCGATTTCCGATTGAAGATATGACCGCCCGCTGGCCCCATGCTCCTCGATCGGCAATCGGCAATTGGCAATCTGCAATTCCGCGTTCAGGATCATCTCCGCCGCGCGGCCCACGGCGTCCTGCATCGGTGCAGACAACCCCGGCTGCACCTCCCGCGGGAACGCGCTCACCTGGCCCACCACGCAGGTGACCTCCACGCCGGCGAGCTCGTGAAGCTCGCGCAGGAGGTTCGACGTGGGCACCTGGTGCATCGAGAAATCGTCGAGCTTGACCTCTGGCAGGTCGCGCGCCTCGATGCACCACACCTCTCCCGGCTCGCGCCCCAGGTCCACGGCGTCCACCACCACCACCCGCCGCGGCCGCACAGGCCCGAGCAGCACGTCGAAGAGAACCTCACGCACAGCGGTGCCGGCGTCGAGCGCCAGCACCCCCTGTGGGAGCAGTGGGCTCTCGCGGAGGCGGCGCGCCACGGCGCGGCCGAAGCCGTCGTCGCCGAACAGCTCGTTGCCGCAGCCAAGCACCAGCGTCTCGCAGGCGCAGTGTTCAAGCATGGCTTGCTCTCTCACGTCGCAGGGAGGGCAAAGCTCCTGCTGAGCCGCGCAGGGACGGAGAAGACGGCTCGGCCGGAGCCTCGCCCTCCCAGCCGCCCGGGCTAGCAGTTGGCGAGCGTATCCAAAAGCTCGCCGGTGTGGTCAAAGACCTCCACCTTCACAGCCAACGTCCCGTCGAGGGCGTGCGTGGCGCACGACAGGCATGGGTCGTATGCGCGGATGGCCATCTCGACCCTATTGAGGATGCCCTGGTCGTACTTGCCGCCCTTGATGAGGGAAGTGGCGGCCTGCTTCACGGACATGTTGATCGGCGCGTTGTTGTGCGTCGTCCCAACAATCAGGTTCGCGTCCGTCACAATCCCCTCCGCGTCGGTCTCGTAGTCGTGGATAAGGGTGCCTCGCGGGGCCTCGACGCACCCGACGCCCCGGGCCGCGCGCGGCGTGACGGGGACGCGAGTCTCCCTGCCGGTGATCTCCGGGTCGTTGAGGAGCTGGACGGCCAGCTCGGCGTTGTAGAGGAGCTCGATAAGCCGCGCGTAGTGGTAGAGGAGGGTGTGCTGAACGGGTCGGCCGAACTGCGCGCGGAACCCCTCGAACTCGGCCTGGGCCAGCGGCGTGGCGATCTTGTCGCAGACGTTGAGGCGCGCCAGGGTGTTCGTGCGGTAGATGCCCTTGGGCGCCGCGAGGTCCATGTCGAATCCTTCGCCCCAGGCCTTGGCGTAGGGGAACTTCAGATACGACCAGGGGAGCACCTTCTCGCCCAGGTGCTCGGTGTATTGGTCGTAGCGGAAGTCGGTGTAAGAACCGTCCGGCTTCATGAGGCGCAGCTTGCCGTCGTAGAGGTTGAGCGCGCCGTCCTCCGTGACAGTGCCGAGGAAACCAGTCTTGATGACCGCAAGGGTCTTGATGGCGTCGAGGTACTTGGGGAAGATGTTGGCCTTGGCGAAGCCGATGGCGAACTTGGCGAACTCCAGGACCTCGCCTGCCATGGGCGCCAGCCGCTGGCGCTCATCCTCCGCCAGGGGCTTGCTGAAGCCTCCAGGCACGGCAGTGACCGGGTGGATGGACTTCCCTGAGACGATGCCGAGCATCTGGGCGCCGAGGTGGCGGTTGCGGACGACTGCCTTGGCGATGTCGGGGTTGGCCGCCGCGATGCCGAGGACGTTGCGGACCGCGTAGTCGGCGTCAGGCCCCATCACAAAGTCCGCGCCGGCCAGAAAGAAGAAGTGCAGGATGTGCTCCTCGGTGTAGGCGATGGCGTTGCAAAGCTCTCGCAGCTTGCGGCCGGCGGGGGGCGGCGTGACGCCGAAGACGGCGTCGTTGGCCTTCGCGGAGGCCAGGTGGTGCGACCACGGGCACACTCCGCAGATGCTGGTGACGATGCGGAGCAGCTCCTCGACGGGGCGGCCGACGCAGAACTTCTCGAAGCCGCGCAGCTCTACGACGTTCACCTGAGTGTCGGCCACGTTTCCGGCGTCGTCGAGCTGGATCGTCACCTTCGCGTGGCCTTCGATGCGGGTCACTGGGGCGATCGTGATCGTCTTACCCATGGCCGGTTACCTCCGTGGAGCGGGCTTTGTGGGGAGGGGACGAAGCCGACCCTGCGCGCCGAGGTAGCGGTTGAGCAGCGCGCGGCGGTCGAGCACCTGTTTAGCGTCGAGGCCGATCGAGGTCACTGCGCCCATCATGTCCACCAGCGGGTTGGCTCCTTTGCGTATCGGCCCGAAGCAGCCGCGGCAGGGCATGTAGCCCTTGACGCACCGCGGCACCTTGGCCTCGCCGGGGATATCGGTGGCCGCGGCGCACCCGGCTCGCGTCACCGGCCCCAGGCACAGGACCCCCTGCTCCATGTAGCAGCGGGTGTTCTCCCACGGCTCGCCCTGCTTGAACTCGACGCTCCGCAGCGGGCGGGCGATCGTGCCGCCAGAAGCCTTCTTCTCGCGCTTGACCGGGCACTCGTCGCAAACGCTCCGCTCGGGGAGCGCGAATGGCTTCCCCTCCAGCAGCGCGGTGAGCGCCTCCACGATGAGGCCGGGCACCGTGGGGCAGCCGGGGAGCTCCACATCCACCTTCACCACCTCGTCCACCGCCTTCAGGGACTCCAGCAGGGGCGGGAGGTTAGTGCTTGGCGTGGCGGCGGGATCAGTTGTCTTCGACCCGCGGTAGACCTTTTCGTAGACCTCCTCGAGGGTGAACATGTTGGCCATGGCCGGGATGCCGCCGAAGCAGGCGCAGGAGCCGAGCGCGATGAGGGTCTTGCAGGACTTCCGCATTGCCTCGGCGACGTGTTTCTCCTTCTCGTTGCGAACCCCCCCCGTGATGATCCCGACGTCGGCCTCGGGGATCTCCAGTTGCGTGCCCTCGCCCGTCTGCCCGAAGTACTTGTGGTCCATGAGCACGGGCATGTGCACGAACTGGAGCTTTGGCAGCAGGTCGAGGAGCGGCTCCCCGATGTCGAGGATGCTCACCTCGCACCCGCCGCAGATGTTGAGCCACTCTTCTGCGACCTTGACAGGCATTGCGGTCTCCTTTCGCGCTAGGCCCTGTCGGGTCAGGCCGGGCGCCCATCGCCAGCGATGGGCAGCCCGTCACCCTCGACCACCACCTCCGTCACCACCCGCCTCGTGTACACGAGAAAGGCGCCATCCTCCTCGATGAGCTGGGTCTCGAACCGGTTGTCGGTGTACTCCTTTCGCTTTGCCTCGGCAGCGTCGCGGGACGGGTAGGCCTCGCCGTCCCACATGAACTTGCGCCCCTCGAAGAACCGGACGTCTTGCGGCGCCATGCCTGCTCCTACGCTGCGCGGTACGGGCTTGGGCCGATTGCCTTGATCGTCTCGGCCATCTCGGTCATCACCTTGGCGAAACGCGGCCCCTCGGAGGCCGAAATCCACTCCAGGCGGAAGCGCTCTTGCTCCAGGCCGAAGTCTTCAAGCATGAGCTGGATTGCTTCCGCGCGCTTCTGGGCCTTGAGGTTGCCCTCCAGGTAATGGCAGTCGCCCGGGTGGCAGCCGCAGATCATCACCCCGTCCGCGCCCTTGGTGAGCGCGTCCATCACGAGGTTCGGGTGCACCATGCCGGAGCACATCACGCGCACGATCCGCACGTTGGGCGGGTACTGGAGGCGCGATGTGCCGGCCAGGTCGGCCCCGGCGTAGGAGCACCAGTTGCAACAAAAGGCGACGATGATCGGCTCGAAGTCTGTTTCGCTCATCATGGCTCCAGTGCGGCAGCCACCACTGCGGCGATCTGGTCGAGCTTGTAGTGGCGGACGAAGATGCCGCGCTTGGGGCAAGTGGCCTGGCACACGCCGCAGCCCTTGCAGAGCGCCTCGTTGGTCTCCACGGTCTTCTTGATCGCGCCCCCCCGCATGTACTCGATGAGCGTCAGCGCCTTGTACGGGCACGGGTCAATGCAATAGGCGCAGCCGTCGCAGTTCGCGTCAATCACCTCGGAGATGGCCGACTCCAGCGGGAGCTTGTCCTTGCCGAGAATGGTCGCCGCGCGGGATGCGGCGGCAGTGGCCTGGGCGAGCGTCTCGTCGAGGGTCTTGGGCGCGTGGGCCAGGCCGCACAGGAACACGCCGTCGGTCGCGAAGTCCACCGGCCGCAGCTTCAGGTGCGCCTCCAGGAAGAAGCGCTCCTGGTTCAGCGGCACCTTGAGCATCTGCGCAAGCGCTTGACCGTCCTCTCGCGCCACGATGGCAGGCGAGAGCACCAGCCGGTCGCAATCAATCGCCAGCGTCCTCTCAAGGATCGGGTCCCACGTCGTAACGCGCAGCTTGCCATTTTCAGCTGAAACGACCGGCCTGCGCTCCGGCTCGTAGCGGATGAACCGCACGCCCTTCTCGCGCGCGAGGCGGTAGTACTTCTCGCGGAACCCGTACGTGCGCACGTCGCGGTAGAGTACGAAGACGTTGGCGTGGGGGCGCAGCTCCTTGAGCTTCAAGGCGTTGCGGATGGCGTGCGAGCAGCACAGCCGGCTACAGTAGGGGCGGGTGTCGTCGCGCGAGCCGACGCACTGGATCATCACGACATTCTCCGCCTCTACGCCCCCGGCGGCGAGCATCTGCTCGAACTCCACCTGGGTCACCACCCGCTCGTTCTCGCCGTAGAGGTACTCGGTCGGCTTGTGGGTCTGGGCGCCCGTGGCCACCACAATCACCCCGTGCTCTACCTCCTCAGTGGTGCCGTTCCTGCTGAGCTGGGTCTTGAAGTTGCCCACGAACCCCTCAAGGCGGGCAAGGGTGGCGCCGAGGTGGACGGCGATGCGTGGGTGGTCCAGGACCCGCCGGATCGTCTCCGCAAGGAATGCCTGCGGGTTCTCCCCGCCTGGGAGGTACTGCACGTGCTTAGCGTGGCCGCCGAGGGTGGCCTCGCGCTCGATGAGGTGGACGTTGAAGCCTTCGTCGGCCAGGGCGAGCGCGGAGGTCATCCCGGCAAGCCCGCCGCCGATGACCAGCGCGCCGTGGTTCAGCGGGAGCGTTCGTTCCGCAAGCGGCTCGATGAGGCGAGCCTTTGCGATTCCCATGCGGACCAGGGCCTTGGCCTTGGCCGTCGCCTTGTCGGGCTCGTGCATGTGCACCCAGGAGCACTGGTCGCGGACGTTAGCCATCTCGAAGAGGTACTGGTTCAGGCCCGCCTCGCGCAGGGTGTCGCGGAACAGCGGCTCGTGGGTCCGCGGCGTGCAGGAGGCGACCAGGACGCGGTTGAGCCTGTGCTTTTCAATCGCCTCGCGGATCTTCTGCTGGCTGTCCGTGGAGCACGTATAGAGGTTCTCCTCGGCGTGGACCACATTGGGCAGGCTCCGGGCGTACTCCACGACCTCCGGGACGCGGATCACCCCGCCAATGTTGCGCCCGCAGTGGCAGACGAAGACGCCGATCCTGGGCTCCTCGCCCGACACGTCCCTCTCGGGCGGGTAATGCTTCGGCTGCACCATGGTGCCACGCGCCTCGGCCAGGAGGGCCATGGCGCGCGCGGCGGCGCCGCTCGCCTGCATGACTGTCTCGGGAATGTCCTTCGGCTCCGCAAACGGGCCGCACACGTAGACGCCGGCGCGATTCGTATCCAGGGGGGCAAGGCGCTCAACAAGGCTGTAGCCGTCCTCGTCGCGGGCCACGCCGAGCCGCTCGGCCGCCTCCGCGGCGCCCGGCGAGGGCCGCATGCCGCACGAGAGCACAACGAGGTCGAACTCCTCGTCCTTGAACTCGCCTTGCTCGTTGAGGTACTTGATGCGGAGGTTATGCTCCTCGGCGAGTTCCTCGACGGTTGCGGGGCGCGCCCGCACGAAGCGCACCCCCTCGTGCTGGGCGCGCTCGTAATAAGCGTCGAAGCCTTTTCCAAAGGCCCTGAGGTCCATGAAAAAGACCGTGTGCTCGACCCCTGGCAGGTGCTCTCTTGCCATGAGGGCGTGCTTGACGGCGTACATGCAGCACACGGAGGAGCAGTAGCTGGCCTCGTCCTCGCGCGAGCCTACGCACTGGATGGAGGCGATGCGCCTGGGCTCCTTGCCGTCGGACGGGCGCACGACATGGCCCTGATGCGGCCCGCTGGCGGAAAGCAGGCGCTCGAACTGGAGGCTGCTGATGACGTTCGGGTACTGCCCGAAGCCGTACTCTGCACGCAGGGTGTGGTCGCAGATCTCGAAGCCCGGCGCGATCACCACGGCGCCCACGTCCAGGGCAAGGGCACTGTCCTGTTGGGTGTAATCAATGGCCTTGGCCTCGCAGAAGTTGGCGCACGACCTGCACGCGGCCACCGCCTCGCCCTTGCGGAAGTACATGCACGTCTCGCGATCAATGACTGGCACCTTGGGTATGGCCTGGGGGTACGGGATGTAGATTGAGGGGCGCGGGACGAGTCCCGCGTCGAAGTGCGCTGGTGTGGGCCGTGGCTCGCGCGCGGAGACCTTGCTGAGGTCAACCGCCCCAGTCGGGCAGACCACCTGGCAAGCGCCGCAGGCCATGCACACAGGCGAACGTCTGTCGTAGGCCGGGCCGACCTTGCGCCGGTTGCCGCGAGCGGAGAAGTCGATCGCCCCGCTCTTCATCAGCTCGGAGCAGACCCTGATGCACAGGCCGCAGAGCATGCAGTCCTCGTTCTTCTTCGGGAACCTGGTCTCGCTAACGCCTAGCTCCGCGGCCACCTCCCTGACCTTCTCGGAACTTGGGCAGCGGGCCAGGAGCAACTCGGCAATGATGCGGCGCGTGCGGACGACCGCGTCGGTGTTCGTGCGCACCACGAGGCCCTCCCGCGCCGGGTAGAGGCAGGAGGCCTGAATCCTGCTCCGACCGCGCTCCTCGACCTCGACGAGGCAGAGCCGGCAGGCGCCGTAGGCCGGCAGCGACCTATGGTGGCACAGCGTGGGGATCTTCATCCCCAGCTTCCGGCATGCATCCAACACGCTCGTGCCGGGCTCCACACCCACCTGCTGGCCGTCAATCGTCAGGTTGACCATGGCCGCCTCAGCTTCCTGGTATCGAGCAGAGCAACATCTGTGCGCCCGTTGCCCGACCCGTCGCCGGCTCCGGGTGCCCGGGGCACCCGCCTGTGCTCGTAGACGAAGGCAACCTCGGGGTGTCCTGCCACCAGCGTCTCCAGCGTTGCCGCCATGTCGCCCAGGGGCTTGCGGTCGGGGTGGCCGTAGCGGAAGGTCGCCCGCACCGTCGTCCCAGCACCTGGGGAGGAGGACACCTTGAGTTCTCCCCCGGCCTCTCTGGTCGCCTGAGCCAGGAGCGCCAGGCCGAGGCCGAACCTCTTCCCCGGCTTGGTGGTGAAGAACGGGTCGGCCGCCCGAGCGCACTCCTCGGCCGGCATGCCCTTCCCGTCGTCCCTCACCTCGAGCGTGAGCAGGTCCTGCTCAGTGTCCTCGACGAGTGAGATCTCCACCAGCTTCGCCTCGGAACGAAGCGAGTTGTCCACAATGTCGAGGATGTGAAGCGACAGGTCTTCCATTACACAAGAATCCTCCGGCCCTCAATCCTTCGCAGGGCCTTCCCGACCTCGCAGGCTGTCGGCTCCTCCACGAGGAGACGGGTGCATCTGGAGCCGATCTCCTCGGGGCGGTGGGCGTCGGACGACCTGACGACGGCGAGGCCCTCTGGTAGCCGCAAGCGTCCCGCTTGCGCGGTATCGACAACCGAGACGGTTGTCGCTACATCAGAGCACACCTCCGCCCCGTCGAGCTCGAGCCCCGGCGGGACGAAGCCGAGTTGGCTGATGACGCTGAATCTGGGCCGGTCCACGTGGGCGGCGATGGCGAGGCCCCCAAGGCTGTGGATGGTTCCGACCACCTCCTTCAAGGACAGGCCGGTTGCCCCGATGAGAAGTCGGCTGTTGTGACCGACGACCTCCCCCCGCTCGTTCATCACGAGTTGCTCGCCGAAGACCTCGGGGTTGTTCTCGCCGCTGAGGTTCTGGTAAACGGCCTGCTGCGCCGAGCTGAGGGCGAGGCCGTCGTCGAAGATGCCCAGCACGTGGACCTCCTCGCGCGTGCATATCTCCATGCCGCCGATGACGGCCAGGCCGGTGTCGCGTGCGGCGCGGGTGGCCGCCCCGACGTTCTCAGCCGAGTTGTGGTCGCACACCGCGATCAGGTCCAGCCCCCTCTCACGAGCCGTCCTCACCACGGCCGGAGGCGACATGTCGCGCTCCGCGCAGGGCGAAAGGCAGGTGTGTATGTGCAGGTCGGCACGCACTTCCTTCACGTCCTTATTCCTGGCACGCCCAGGGCGTACAGGCGACCGATCAGCTCGAACGCTGGCAGTGCGCTGACTAGGACGGGGATATCCTCCGCCCTGGCCTTCTGGAGCGTTTCGGCCTCGGGCTCGCGGCCGTTCACCAGGACTATCCCCGCCAGCTTCTTCAGGATGGCCACGGGGACGGTGTTCTCGTGCGCCTGAAGCGTCACCCAGAGGTCCCCCTCCTGGCCGTGGGCGATGACGTCGCTGAGGAGGTCGCTGGCGTAGCCGCCGCGCACCTCTGTGGTCAGGGCGCTGCCGCCGGCTCTCACCTCAAGCCCGAGTTTGTGCGCTATCTCGTTCAGGTTCACCCTGGCGCTCCATGAGGATTTCGGCCTCCAGCCGTGTCCCTCTTCCGACCACCGAGTCGATTCGCAGCCGGTCGGCGCATTTCTTGATGTTCGGCAGCCCCATTCCCGCGCCGAACCCGAGTTCCCTCACCCAGTCCGGTGCCGTGGAGAAGCCGGGCTGCATTGCCCGCTCGACGTCCGGGATGCCGGGGCCGTCGTCCTCGGCCAGCAGCCGCACGATGCCCGGTTCGACCTCGACCCTTATGCAGCCGCCCTCGGTGAAGACGATGAGGTTCATCTCGGCCTCGTAGGCGGCGACGGCGGCGCGGCGCGTCGTCTGGGGGTCTATGCCCAGTCGGAGCAAGGTCGTCTTGAGCCTGACGGCGCTGGCGCCGCCCCGGCTGAAGTCCCCGCCGCGCACCTGGTACTCGAGCTTGAGCGCGGCCCTGTCGGCCTGGATGTCCTCGAAGATGTGGCTCGACCTTGCCCCCCGCATCTCCGCGTTGCGGTAGTCCACCTCCAGGTGCCTCAGCAGCCCGCGGATGATGTCGCCCTTCGTGATGACCCCCACGAGGCGCCCGGTATCGCGCGCGACGACCGGCAGGCGCCCGAACCCCAGCCGCTCGAGCTTGTTGACGGCCTGGACGAGTGGCTCGTCGTCGTAGATGGTCCTCACGTCGCTCGTCATCCGGTCGGCTACGGGGCTGGCCTGGCCGCCGTCGAAGAGCCACTTGATGAAGTCCTCGATGCTGATCATGCCGACCAGTCTGCCGTCCTCAACGACCGGGGTGCCGGAGATTCGCTTGGCGCGCAGGATCTCGCGCAGGTCGCTCATCGGCGTGGAGGGCATGACGCTTATGACCTCCTTCGTCATCACTTCACGAACCAGGAGCTCGTAGATCATCTCCTGGATCTTGGTCACTTCTTCTGGCAACTCGGAGCTTCCTTTGCTCTGTCGCCAACGGGCAGCCCCTTGGTGTAGAGGCGGCCGCAAGACTCGTACATGGACATGGGCGTGACGAGTAGCGGGATCTGGCTCTCCTCGGCCACCTGGACGGCCTCGGACTGGGGTTTCTTGCCGCGGACGAAGCAGACAGCGGCGAAGTCCGACACCACGGCCACCCGCACCACCTGGGCGTTGGTCAGCCCGGTGAGGAGGAGCGAGCCCGCGCCCCTGGAGGTCAAGACGTCGCTCATCAGGTCGCTCGCGTGGCACGAGAGCACCTCCGTGCCCATGGAGTCCGCGCGGCTTGCCCTGCGGCCAGACCACTCAGCGTCCAGGGTTCTCCGCACCTCTTCGAGCTTCATTGCACCGTCACCGCCTCGAACTTGCACACATCCCGGCAGACCCCGCACTTGATGCATTTCTCCTGGGCGATCGTCTGGGGCTTCTTCTTCTCGCCCGAGACGGCTCCCGTGGGACAGTTCTTGTTGCACAGGAGGCATGCCTTGCACCTTTCGGGGTTGATGCGGTACGTGATGAGAGCCTTGCACACGCCGGCCGGGCAGCGGCGGTCGGTGATGTGGGCCTCGTACTCATCCTTGAAGTAGCGCAAGGTGCTCAGCACCGGGTTTGGCGCTGTTCCGCCGAGGGCGCACAACGAGCCGTCCTTCACTGCCTGGCCCAGCTCTTCAAGCAGCGGGATGTCGTCCGGCTTGCCCTTCCCTTCACAGATGTTCGCCACCATCTGGTACATCGCGTCCACGCCCTCCCGGCAGGCGGTGCACTTGCCGCAGGACTCATCCCGCAGAAACTCGAGGAAGTACCTGGCGACGTCCACCATGCAGGTATCCTCGTCCATCACGATCATGCCGCCGGAGCCCATGATGGAGCCGGCCTCGGTGAGGCGCTCGTAGTCTATCGGCAGGTCGAGGAGAGAGGCCGGGATGCATCCGCCCGATGGGCCGCCGGTCTGGACGGCCTTGAAGGCCCTGTCGCCCTGGATGCCGCCCCCAATGTCGAAGACCATCTCCCGCAGGGTGATGCCCATGGGCACCTCGACCAGGCCGGTGTTCTTGACCTTGCCGACAAGGGAGAAGACCTTTGTGCCTTTGCTGGTTTCCGTGCCGATTTGGGCGAACCACTCGGCACCGCGGTTGATGATCTCCGGCACGGTGGCCCAGGTCTCAACATTGTTGATGCAGGTTGGCTTCCCCCAGACCCCGGACTCGGCAGGGAAGGGGGGCCTGATGCGGGGCTCGGGCGGCCGTCCCTCCAGGGACCCAATGAGCGAGGTCTCCTCCCCGCACACGAAGGCCCCGGCCCCGCGGTGGACCGAGATGTCGAAGTCGAAGCCGCTCCCGAGGATGTCGGTGCCCAGGAGCCCATAGTCCCTGGCCTGGCCCAAAGCCAGGGCGAGTCTCTCGAGGGCCAGGGGGTACTCCTGCCTTATGTAGACGAAGCCATGTGTGGCGCCGATTGCCTTCGCGCCGATGAGCATCCCCTCAAGCACCGAATGGGGGTCGGACTCCACGATGCTGCGGTCCATGAAGGCCCCGGGGTCGCCCTCGTCGCCGTTGCAGACGATGAACTTCTCGTCGCCCGGCTGGTTGGCGGTGAGCTCCCACTTGAGCCCGGTGGGGAAGCCTGCGCCGCCGCGGCCTCGGAGGCCGGACTTCTTGACCTCGTTGATGATCTCCTCACGGCTCATCGAGGTGAGGGCCTTGACGAGGGCCTTGTAGCCGCCCCGGGCGATGTACTCGTCAATCCTCTCAGGGTCAATCAGGCCGCGGTTGCGCAGGGCGATGAGCCGCTGCTTCCTGAAGAAGCCGATGTCGCTCATCTTCGGCACCGGCGCCTTTTCGGCGGGCGGGGTGTACATGAGGCGCTTGACCGGCCGGCCCTTCAGGAAGTGCTCTTCGACAAGGTGCGGGATATCTTCATCCGACAGCAACTGATAGAAGATGCCATCGGGCTGCACGGTCATCACGGGGCCCTGGGCACAGAAGCCGTTGCAGCCTGTCATGACGACGGCGACTTCGTCCTGGAGGTTGCGCGCCGCCAGCTCGCGCTCCAGGGCCGCCTTGATCCGGTAGGAGCCGTTCGACACGCAACCGGTTCCGGCGCACAGCATCAGATGCATGCGATAGGCGTTCATAGCGTCCACTCGCTGCCGATGGCAAGTGCGCAATCGGCGACAATCTTGCCGTTGACGACGTGCTCGGCGAAAATGCGCGTGGCCTTCTCCTCGGTGAGGTCCACATACTTCACGGGGGCCTGGCCGGCAAGCTCCACTGTCATCATCGGTTCCTTGCTGCACAGCCCGGCGCAGCCTGAGGTGGTGACGATCACGTCGGCGGCCCCGGATTCGTCCAGGCAGCGCATGATCGCGCTCATTATCTTGCGGGCGCCGGCGGCGATGCCGCAGGTGCCCATGTGGACAGTGAGCTTGACCCTCCCCGCGCCCAGGCGCAGCGACATCGCCTTCTGCATCCTCTCGGCGATCCTGTCCATGTCCTCGGGTCGCAGCTTTCCCACCGCTGTGCCTTCCTCCGATGTAGCGACAACCGTCTCGGTTGTCGAGAAAGCCGGCAAGCGGGACGCTTGCGGCTACGCCGGGTAGTTGTCGAGCACCTTGACGAACTGTGCCGGGGTCATCTTGCCGTGGACGTCGTCGTTGATGGTCCCGACCGGCGCCAGGCCACAGCAGCCGAGGCAGCGCACGGCTTCGAGGGTGAACCGCCTGTCGCGGGTCGTGCCGCCCGCCTTGACATCGAGCTCGCGCTCGAGCCTCTCGACGATCCTGCCCGCGCCCTTGACGTGGCAGGCGGTGCCGAGGCAAATCCTGATGAGGTGTTTGCCCCGGGGTTGGAGACTGAACATGTTGTAGAAGGTGGCAATGCGCAGGACCCGCGCCAGGGGCAGTCCCACGGCCTCGGAGATGCGCCCCACCGCGCCAGGAGGCAGCCAGTGGTACTTGTTGTTGATGTCCTGGAGCACGGGCACGATTGAGCTCGGCCTGTTGCCGTGCTCTGCGATGATGCGGTTGACCTCGGCGAGTTGATCGGGGGCCAGGTCGAGCGGCTCGGGCTCCTCGGGCTCCAGGTAGGCCCGGTTCCGCACCAGGCAGTTGGCCATGCACTCTCCGCAGCCGGTGCACTTGCCTTCGACAACGGAGCGAGCCCTCTTGAGAATCCTGGCCTGGAAGCGCCCGGGGGTCCCATCGAGCGCCAGGAGCTCGGAGTAGGTGAGTTTCTCGATGTTGGGGTGCTTCCCGCAGTCCACCAGTCGCGGGGCCAGCGTGCACATCGCGCAGTCGTTGGTGGGGAAGGTCTTGTCTAGTTGAGCCATCGCGCCGCCAATGGCGGGCCGCTTCTCGACCAGATAGACCTTGTAGCCGGACTCGGCGAGGTCGAGCGATGCCTGCATGCCGGCTACGCCGCCGCCGACGACGAGCACCGCTCCAACCTTCCCATCAGTTGTGCGCGCCTCTTCGGTCGTCTCCATTGCGGGCAACCTCACCCTCCGCTCTTCGCGGGCGCTCGTTGCCCTCCGCGAGGGAGGGAGACCTTGAACGCGGAGCCTTGTCCGAGCGCGGTCTGGACCTCTATCCTGCCGCGGTGCGCCTCGGCAATGCGTTTTGCGATGGGCAGCCCGAGGCCGGTGCCGGGGATGCCCTTCTGTGCTTTCCCCCTGAAGAAGGGCTCAAAGATGCGCCGCAGGTCGTCGGGGGAGATGCCCGGGCCGGTGTCCCGCACCCTCACCCACGCTTCGCGGTCTGTTCCGCCGACCTCCACGGCGACGGAGCCGCCGGGTTGGGTGTATCGAACCGCGTTGTCGAGGAGGTTGGCGAAGAGCTCGTCGAGCGCGCCGGCGTCGGCCTCGATGGGGCCGGGGTCCTCGACGACCAGGCATTGGATGAGGAGCTTCTGGGACTCCGGGCGTTCTTTCACCCTGTCGAGGGCTTTTCGCACGAGCGCCACGAGGTCCAGGTCGGGCACCTTCTGGAGTTCCTCGCCTTCCTCCAGGCGCGATAGGGTGAGCCAATCGTCCACGAAGCGCATCATCTGGTCGGTCCGTTGGGCGGCGATCTCGATCATCCCTCTTGCGCGGGGGCTGATGTCGCCCGCGTAGCCCTGGAGGACAACGGCGACACATTGGCGGAGCGCAGCAAGGGGCGCCTTGAACTGGTGCGCGAGCATGGCCAGGTAAAGGTCGGCGGTGCGCGCCTCGCCGTGGAGGAGCCCGGAAACGCGCAGGGCCGCGCGGCGATGCTCCAACCCACGCCGCACTAGGGCGCGCAACTCGTCGGGCTTGAAGGGCTTCGGCAGGAAGTCATATGCCCCGGCCTTCATCGCCTCCACTGCTGCCTCGAGGGTGGCGTAGCCCGTGATCACGATGCCCACCATGTCGGGGTCGAGGGCCTTCACCGCCTTCAGGTATGCCATGCCGTCCATCCCGGGCATGCGGAGGTCTATCAGGATGAGGTCCGGCGGACACGCTCCCGCGGCCTTTAGCCCGGTGTGCGCGTCGGCGGCGGTGGCCACCTCAAACCCCTCGCGCTGGAGGATCTGCGTGCAAGCGTCGCGCATCCACTCCTCGTCATCTACCACCAGAACTCGGGGCAGGTGATCGTGCCGCTTCTGCGCGTTCCTCTCGCTCATCGCAGGGCCCCGGAACGAATCTGTGGAGTTCGGAAAGCAGCTCCTCGCGGACCAGGGGCTTCCGCAGGTAGGCATCCACGGGAAACAGGTCGGAGTCCTCCACGGGGCGGTGGCCAAGCCCGAGGCGCTTCTCGATGGCCGAGACCCCGACGATGGGGGTGTGCTTCAGAACAGGGTCGTGCCTGGCCTCGTGGCAGAACAGGAAGCCATCGGTGGCGCTCTCCATGATGATGTCCAGCAGGATGGCGTCGGGCCTCTCGCGGCGGGCGATCTCGAGGCCCTCGCGCTCCGAGTAGGCCGAGGAGACCTCGTATCCTGCCCCCTCCAGGACCGCGCGGACCGTTGTCTGGTAGCTGGGGTCATCGTCCACGACAAGCACCCTCGGCCTGGGTCGCGCCCTGAGTGGTCTGGGCGCGCCGATCGCGTCCTGGACCGCGGCGACAAGCTCCGCCCGGTCCGCCGAGCTGATGTAGTAGTAGAAGGGGTTAAGCGCCCGCACCTGGGCCTCAAGCTCGCGGCTGTTCTGCGGTGTGGTGAAGATGACCCTGGCTTGGGGGCAGATTTCCCGAAGGATGCGGAGGGCTTTCGGCCCAGGGATGTCTGCCAGGTCGCTGTCAACGATGACGCAGGCGCATGGCTGGCTCCGCATCAGCCCCGCAGCCTCGGTCATGCCCGACGCAGACAAGACGCTCTCCCAGCCTGCGGCCGAAAGGGTGCGAACGAAATCCTCTCTCCGCTCCACATCCCCGCACACGACGAGCAAGCCCGCGTTCGACACGCCGCAATCCTCCGGCCGGCCGGGCGCGAGCAAAAGGTGTGCCGCGCCCCGGGCCCCCACACCCTCCGCACACACGGCGGCCCACCTGCCGGAGCCGAGCGCACTGGCCACAGGAGCACCTGCGCCCTACTCCTTTGGAAGATAACGACTTACAAGGGGCGTAAGTGTCGGCAGCGGATTCAGAGAGGATGTTTAGAGGGGCCGACAGGTTGCCCGGGGCGTGCCCGGCGGCCGGGGCATTACGCCACGATGGTGAGGCAATCCGCCCCGGCACAATCGCCCTCGCCTCATCCCACTGGACCAATCCTCGGCGCCCTATCGGCCCGAAGGGAGTACCAAGGGTG
This sequence comes from Planctomycetota bacterium, assembly GCA_016872855.1. GTDB lineage: Bacteria > Planctomycetota > PUPC01 > DSUN01 > DSUN01 > DSUN01. The sequence goes on along the minus strand of VGYV01000001.1, from coordinate 11,403 downwards.
CCCCCCAGGCGCGCACCCCCCGTTGCGCGCAGGTGCGCGCCTGGGCGGCTGGGTCAGGAGCTTACCTTTGGGCCGAAGCGGTAAGTCGTTGCTGGTGGCGCACTTACGGGCAGAGAGCACTCGCTTCCTTCTCGGTTTCCCAGGCGCTCACCCTCCCACTCCCAGCCCGTACGCGCGTATCTTGCGCCAGAGGGTCTTGCGGTCAATCCCCAGGGCTTTGGCCGCGGCAGTGCGGTTCCCCCCATGGTGGTCGAGGACCCTTGCGATGTGCTCCCTTTCCACCGCGGCCAGGGGAGCCAGACCATCGCCCTTGGCTTCCGGCTTGGGGGTGGGACCGTAGTAGAGGAGGTCGGCCGGGGTGATCACGTCGCCCCTGGAGAGGACTATCGCCCGCTCAATGGCGTTCTGGAGCTCTCTGACGTTGCCAGGCCAATCGTAGTTAGCGAGCGCCTCCATCGCCTCGTGGCTGAAGCCGAGGAGCTTCTTGCCGTGCCGGCCCTTCTGCCTCTGGAGGAAGTAATGGGCCAGGAGAGGCACATCCTCGCGCCTCTGGCGGAGGGGCGGGAGGACAATCGGCACCACGCACAGCCTGTAGAAGAGGTCCTCCCGGAAGCGGCCCTCCCTGATCTCCTCCTGGAGGTCCCGGCTCGTGGCGGCGATGATCCGCACGTCTACCGGGATCGCCTGCGTGGCGCCGACCCGGGTGAACTCGCGCTCCTGGATCACCCGGAGGAGCTTGGCCTGGATGTCGGGATTCACGTTGGCGATCTCGTCGAAGAAGATCGTGCCGCCGTCGGCCAGCTCGAAGCGGCCATGCTTCGTGCTCGTTGCGCCGGTGAAAGAGCCCTTGACGTGGCCGAAAAGCTCGCTCTCGAAGAGGGTGCCGACCAGTGAGCCGCAGTCAACCGTGACGAAGGGCCGCTCGCGCCGCGGGCTGTGGTCGCGTATGGCCCGGGCGACGAGCTCCTTACCGGTGCCGGACTCGCCGGTGATGAGGACGGTGCTGTCTGTAGGGCCGACGCGGCGCACGAGGTCATATATCTGCCGCATCGCCTGGCTCTGGCCGATGAGCTCGTAGTCGCGGCCCCGGCACTCCTCGACCTCTGACCTGAGGAGGAGGTTCTCCTTGGCCATCCGCGCCCCGCGGAGCGCGCGACTGACGGTGAGACGGAGCACGTCCGGGGTGAAAGGCTTGGGCAGGAAGTCCGCAGCGCCAAGCTTCATCGCCTCCACCGCCGACTCCACCGTGGCGTAGCCCGTGATCACTACCGCGGCTGTACCAGGGCTATCCTGCTGGATGCGGCGCAGGACCTCCAGGCCATCCACACGCGGCATCCTCAGGTCCAGGATCACAAGGTCGAATGGCCTGCTCTTGATGGCCGCGAGCGCCGCGTCGCCCGACTCCACATCCGTCACCTGGTAGCCCTCCGGCCCCAGGACCTGGAAGATCGCGTCCCGCATGGACTGCTCGTCGTCTGCGACCAGGACTGTGGCTCGCCCGCTCATCCCGCTGCCTCCTCGGCCCCCTTGAGCGGCAGCCACACCGTGAAGGTCGTGCCTTTGCCGAGCTGGCTGTCAACCTTCAGCGTCCCACCGTGCCGGTCAATTATCCCATACACGATGGCCAGTCCTAGTCCCGTGCCGTGTCCCCCCTGTTTGGTGGTGAAGAAGGGCTCGAAGATGCGCTCGAGGTTCTCAGGCGGGATGCCGCACCCTGTGTCGGTGAAGCTCACGGCCGCCGCCTGGCGCGCGGGGTCGAGCCAACTGCGAATCGAGAGCGCGCCCATTGCCGGCAATGGGCTCCCGCCGCCGCTCATCGCTTCCGCGGCATTGACCAGGAGGTTTGTGAACGCCTGCTGCACCTGGCTGGGGTCGCAAGTGACCTCGAGCGGCGTCGGGCTGAGGTCGAAGGCCACCGCAATGTTCCTGAATGGCGCCTGGCCCCTCAGGAGGTCGAGGGCGGCGTGAACGATGCCGTTGAGGTCAGCCGGCAGGCGCGCGCCCCGGCCGGGGCGAGCGAAGTCCAGTAGGCCGCGCACGATGTTCTGACAGCGCGTTGCCTCGCGCACGATCTTCTGAAGGTTGGGGCGGCCGGGGAAGTCCTCCGCCGTGCTCTCGAGGAGGAGGTGGCTGTAGACCACGACGGCCCCCAGGGGGTTGTTGATCTCGTGGGCGACGCTGGCAGCCATGCGACCGAGGGAGGAGATTTTTTCCGACTGGATGAGCCTGGCCTGTAGCGCCTTGAGCTCGCGGTATGCCTCCGCGCGTTTGGCCGCCTGCTCCCGCTCGGCGGCTGCCGCCGCCCGCGCCTCCGCCAGCAAGCGCTTCATCTCACGGAGGTCCGTCGCCACCAGCACCGTGCCCATCATGTCCCCTGTCCGCTCCCGCAGCACCGAGGCGTTCAGGCTCACGGGGACCTCCTCGCCCGAGCTTGTCCTCAGGGTGGTCTCCAGGTCTGTCACGCTCCCGGTCGCGCGAAGCCGGATCCAGAGCCCCGAACCCCGGCGCAGGGGGTTAGGAGCGCCATCGGCGAAGATCGTCTCGATCGGCTTCCCAACGAGCTCCTCCCTGCCATAGACCAGCAGCCGGCAGCACGCGTCGTTCACCGTGGTGATTACGGAGTCGCGATCAGTGGTGAGGAGGGAGTTGACCATGCTCCGCAGGATGTTGTCGGCGAATGCCTTGGCGCGAAGAAGCTCCTCGTTCTTCCTCTCAGCGACCGTTTGCGCCTGCGCCAGGTCGGCGTAGAGCTGCTCCATCCTCCGGATGATCTCGATCCAGAGGCTCTCCTCGAGTTGCGCGCTCGACACCCCGGCCGCGCTCGCCATGCCACACTCCTATGCGCAGCCACGAGCCACGAGCGGCGAGCTTTCTGGCCTGGCTCGCGGCTCGAAGCTCGCCGCTCGAGGCTCCTAGCCCGCATTTCTCACCGACGGGGCGGTGAGAAATGCGGGCTAGTTCAGTGCACTGTGCAGAACAGGCACGGGTCGAACGACTTGACGACGTGCGAAATCGCCACCGGCCGCGCAAGGTCCGGCACCGGGGTGCCCACAAGGGCCATCTCCAGAGGCCCGGGGCGATCCTCAGAGTCCCTGGGCGAGAGGTTCCAGCCGGTGGGGGTGATGATCTGGTAGTTGCGGATCTTGCCCCCCTCCGCCCGCAGCCAATGCCCGAGGGTCCCACGCGGGGCCTCCACCACCGCAACCCCGGAGCCGGACTCCACCCGTGGGGTCTCTCGATAGAACGGTTCTTCGGGCGCCACCTCGTTCAGCCATATGCCGATCTGGCGCAGCAAGCGGAGGGTCTCGTGCAGCCGGGCCATCTCGCGCACGAAGGCCGAAGGACCGTGGCGCCTCAGCAGGCCCACGACCAGCGGGTCGCCGTCATTGACCATCCGTGCGAGCGGCCCGGCTTCCGCGGGCGCTCCCGCGTAGCGCGGCGCCTTCGCCCAACTATAGGCATCGGCGCGGTCCGGGGCAGGCTCGCCCTCGCCATCGAATGGATGAACGCCGCCCTCGGAGGGGTCGTACCACGAGTGCTTGACGTGTTCGAGCATCTTGCCCGGGCAGAACTCCGCGGCATCGCCGTCCGCTTCGCAGGCGCCCGGCTTCATCAGGGTTTCGCCTGTCGCGCGAGGCCAGCCGCCGCTGGACATGAACCGGGCAGGCCACTTCCCGAGCCTGTCCAGCCCCTGCTTGAGAGAGAAGGTGGCGAAGGCGCCCACATCGCTCGCGGCGTGCGCGCCTTCCCCGAGCCAGGCGTCGAGGTCCGAGGCGCTCCGCAGGGCCAGCCACTCATCCGGCTCGCAGCCGATGACCTGCTGCCTGACGAACTCCGTGAACTCGCCCAGGAGGCCCCGCGCCCTGCGGATCTCGCTCGCGTCCAGCGGTCTCGTCGTGCCGCCGGGCTGAATGGCGAGGGTGTTGGGCCACTTGCCGGCAAACAGCCCCAGGACGCCGAGGATCTCCTCGCGGGCGCGAAGCGCGCCCAGGAACGAACTGCCTCTGAGGGGCAGGAAGCGCCGCGTCGCCTCGTCGTCGTACGGAGGCTCTGCAAGGTCCGGGGCGAACGAGAGGTAGAAGTGGGCCAGGTGGCTCAGCACCAGCTCAATCGCCAGCATCACGTTTGTCGCAACGTAGGCGTTCGGCGGCATCTGGGTTCCGAGGAGAGAGCGAATCGCGCCAGCGGAGGCGGCCGAGTGGGCAAGCCCGCACTGGCCGCAAACGCGCGGGGTGATGACGATCGCATCCAGGGGGTCGCGGCCCCGCAGCAGCGCCTCGAAACCCCTGTAGAGCGTCCCCGAAGCGTACGCGCGCACCACCCGGCCCTCCTCCACGTCCACCTTGACCTGGAGGTCCCCCTCCAGCCGCGCGAAGGGGCTAAACACGATCGTCTTTGTGGCCATGCCCCGGCCTCTCCGAGTAGCCCGCCTCTCCGAGGCGGATTCTTCCCGCCAAGTAGCCCGCCTCTCCGAGGCGGATTCTTCCCGCCCCGGAGGGGCGGGCTACTCAATCAGGACGGGCTTGAACGACACCGCGTTCCGTCGCAGCCGCTCAGGGCACGCGAGCTTCGACAGCCCGCTGATCCCCACGTACCACGCCTTGGGCACATCGAGCGGAAGGCTCGTCGGGATGTCCCCCAGCTTCGCCGTCTCGAAGAACGGAGCAAACCCGTCGGGAAACTCCGGCGATGTGCATGACAGACACGGGAACCCTCCGCGCGTGCAGCTCCCGGTCCGCGTCAGCCACAGCCGCTCGTTGCAGTCCGACTCGCAAAGCGTTCCCTTGCACCCCAAGTTCTCGAACAGGCACCCTTGCTGAGAGTAGGCGGTGGCGGAGGCCTTGAACTCGTAGTACTCGTTGCGAGGACAGGCATGGTGCGCCAGCTTGCCATAGTAGACCCGCGGCCGATTGAAACGGTCGAGATCTGCCTCCCTGAGCCGACCGCTCCGCAGCGCCCAGAGTGTCCCTATTATCCAGTCCGGGTGGGCCGGGCAGCCAGGAACGTTCACCACGGGCAGCCCCGCGCGGGAGCGGTAGTCAGCACCGAGCAGGCCCCCCGGCTCGCTTCGGCAGTACTGGAGCCCCGTTGCTCCCATCGGGTTGCGTCCGGTGGCCATGATGCCGCCGAAAGACGCGCAGGTGCCAACCGCAACCGCATAGTCCGCCATGGAACAGATCGCGCGCACCCAATCGGTGTATGGCCCGCCGGACGCCCAGGTTGCGGCCTGTGGCGCCCTCGAATACATTGCGCCCTCCACCACAAGCAGGTCCACGTGCAGCTTACCAGCGGCGCATTCATCCAGCACCTGCTCCATCTTCCCCCTGCCGTGGTCGTAGAGGTACCTGTGCCATAGCACTGTCACGTCAAGAGTACGCATCGCCGCCTGGAGATTCGGGTGGTCGGAGTTCAGCAGCGAAACTGTCTCACCGCCACAGCAAACGGCCTGAATCCAGAGGAGATTCGCCACAGGCCCTCCTTCCCGGCCGGGGCATTGTTCCCCAAGCACACCGCTACATATACCCAGTCTGCCACCCCTTGTCAAACCCAACGAGCCAAGAACCTCTGGGGGCAATGCGGCCAGCGGACGACGGGCCGTTGGCAGCACGCTAGAGCAGACCCGCCACCTCTCTCAATAGCGCCTGAGGGTCCACCGGCTTGTCCATGTACTTGTCAACGGGCAGATACAGGTACCCCTCCTCGTCGAGCGGTCGAAGGTCCATCCGCATCTTCTTCTTCACCCCGGTGAGCATGATGATCGGCACGCTTCTCAGCTTGTCGTCTGAACGAAACCGGTGGGTGAGGCGGACGCCTTCGCCAACCGTGTCCATGATCACGTCAATGATGGCCAGATCGGGGCGGCTTTCCTGTGCCTTCTTCCACCCCTCCGTCCCATTAGCTGCTGAGCTGACACGGTAGCCCGCAGACTCCAACACCGTGGCTAGCGTGGTTACCAAGTCCTTGTCGTCGTCCACAATCAGGATCTGCTCGTTCGCCATCTCGCCTTCCTCCTTCCACTCTCGATGCGCACATGGAGCTGAACGGGACTCGCGCCGCCGTCTCCCCCCTCTGCCGCTGCATTATACACCACAGCAACTCAGGCTGCAAGAGGTGCTCGCGCGCGTCCCCACGAGCCAAGGGGGCTCATCCGACTGAAGCGTACCTGCAATGACGGGGAATGTGGACATGCTGGTCTCCTCTGAACTTAGGCAGAGGTCGAGAAGGAGACAGCAGCATGTCCACGAGCCTATTGTGCCAGAGCTTTGGGTCCCGGGGCTACCGCCATGTCGGGACAAGGTACGAAGGGGTCGAACAATCTCCCGGATTGAGCAGGACCCTCAGACACTGCGCTGCCCCCAGTGCTGCTCCCGCCATGTGATCCGCCGCGGCCAGGGGGAGCGGCAGTTCCGCACCGTCCCCATCGGCCAAAGGCCTGTCGTCCTGACGCGCAATCGCCAGGGACCGCCAGGCATCGCCTCGCATCGCCCGCAAGCGACATGAGTAGCGCGCGTAGGGCGCGCGCAGATTCGGCCGCCCGAGTGGCTGCTGTGTCGTTACCGGGTGAAGAAGAGCTGGCCCGTCGTCTTGCACTGTCCAGCCCAGCGGACGGCGCCCAGCGCCTTCGCGCTCTCCTCCATGTCGGCATCGTGGACGAAGAAGTCGAAGCCAATCGCCTCGCCTGGCTTCGGCTTCACACTGCCCAACTCGTTGAGCGGAATAGCCACCTCGATGGAGTAGCCCCCCTCGTCCACCCTTGCCGCGGCGTCCGTGATGGACTTCTCGTTGCCGGCCCGGGCGAGCTTGGCCTCCACCTTGCCGTCCCGACGCGGGATGAGGGTGACGACATAGTCGTCAGCGTTCGGCGGCGTGTTGAAGTCGCCGAGGAGGTCCGTGTCGAGCTTCACGACGATCTTTTCGTCGGGGAGGAGCACCTGGTCGTCGTCCACGCGGAAGGCCAGGATGAGGCGCTCGTCGTCGTATGCGGCCCAGGCCGCCGCCCGGATGTCGGTCTTCGTGCAGTATGAGAAGTGCTCGCCGCCGTCGTGGATCTGGCAGTAGTCGCGCCCGAATCGTCCCCACGCCCAGGTGATGTGAATCCACGCCGCCGAGCGCGCCGCCCACTCCCGCAGGTCCCCGTCAATCTTCAGACCTTTGGGGCTGCGGGGCGCCCAGGCGAGCCATAGGACATCGTCAACCGCGTGCTCGGTGCCATTCTCCTCCACCACGGAGACCTGGAAAGTGGCGTTCTCGATGGGCATCCCCGGGTCGGCAAGGAGTGGCAGGCGGCCGATGGCCTGGCGGCCGGGCTGAAGCGTCCCCAGCTCCCCTTGGGCCGACTTCAGCATCCACTCGGTCTTCGAGAGGAGCTTGTCGTAGGGGACTCTTGCGTCGAGCTTGAGGTTGCCCAGCGGCCCCTTGGTCTGGTTCCTTGCGAAGACACCAAGGTCGGCGCTCCCCCTGCCATCGGGAACGAAGGCGAGGCGGACGCGCAAGGGCTCGGGGTCGGCCGTCGCGGCCCGCAATGTGGCGAGAAACTTCTCCTCAGGGAGCCTGGCGTTGAGGAGGAAGGTGGGCGCTTCGTCAAGGTGAAAGCTGGCGCCGCCCGTCGTCCAGCGGACGTCCTCACGGGGATTCCAGTGCATGTCGAGGACCTCGAGGTCGCCGCGCTGGGCCGAGGGGACGATAAGGTTGGCGAACCGGCGCCTTGCGGGCTTCCAGTGCTGGTCGTACTTGGGCACCGCTGTGGCCCACGTGGCCGCCCCGAGCCGCCCGCCAACGCGGAAGAGATAGGCAACTATGCCAAGGTCACCCACAGGCACGTCGCCGAGGGGCTCGGCGTTCGCCAGGAGAAGGCCGACACACGCGTATGAGAAGCCGTGGGGGAGCGGAGTGCCGTCGTAGTCCATCAGCGGGAAGTCGGTGTTGTAGTGGCCGGTGCGGTTCCAGAGGCGCCCGGTGTAGTGGCCGATGGCGTCGGCATCCTGGACTACCGAGAGATAGACCAGCTCGCGTGCGGTCTTCGCGGCGCTCCAGTAGGCCGGGCGATAGCCGGGGAGGGTGTGGTAGAGGGTCGGCTGGCGGTCGGCACCGACGCCGATGCAGTACCAGGAGGCGCCGAAGCGCTTCTTAAGGTGGCGAATCTTGCGGCTCTCCCAGTGCTCCAGCCCGTAGCTGGAGGCCCCGAAGCCGTTGACCTGCCCCGGAGCGATGTGGGTCAGGAGCTCTTCGGTGTAGTCGGGCACGCCGCTGAGAGTCACGCGGAGCTTTGGGTCGGCCCGGCGGACTCCCCGCACTGTGGCCTCCAGGATCGGGGCGAAATCGCCGGCCGTGTAATACATCTCGGTCTCATCCTCGACCGTCCAGGCGCCGATTACGCCCCGGTATCGCGCAGCCATCTTCTCGGCAAACTCCTCCCAGAGGTCGAGCCTGGGATACGGGACATTGAGCTTGCGTGTCACCTCCTTGGTCGAGCCCTCCTTGCGGGTTGGGTCGGCCATGTGGTCTGGCACGCGGGTGGGCCAGAGGCACGGGAGGGTCTTCAGCCCGAAGCGTTGGCCGAGCCCGAGCTGGGCGTCCGGGAAGTTCCACTCCGCAGGGGCCTTGCGGACGGTCGCGGCGGCGGTGGCCGGGATTTTGCAGTAGAGCTGCCATCGGAAGCCGAAGCGGCTCATCAGCTCGTAGGCCGCGGGGAGGGTGTCCATGTTTGCGCCCAATTGGTGGCGGGTCTCGCCGCGCGGCGGAGTCGGCAGGATGGCGTAGACCAGCTCCCCATCTGGCCGGTCGCGGCCGTCCAGCCAATAGGTCGCGCTGAACAGCCCCCTTCGCGCCGGGCCGAGAGGGAGCGGGGCGGCGACCGTCTGGCCGCCGGGGACGGTCACAGGCTCGGTGGCCGCCTCGCCGACCACCCGCTCGGCCACGTCCACGACGCGAAAGCGGAGCGAGGCTCTCTGGGGCGCTCCCCCGCTGTTGTGGAAGCGGGCATGGAGCTGGGGGTTGCCCTCATCGTAGAGGATGTTCCCAAGGGCGCCGTCGGTCGAGAGCGCGCCCTCGATCTCCGCGCGGGGGGCATAGGCGCTCAGCTCGCCAGGCTCCAGTTGCACCCCGTCGAGCCAAAGCTCGGGGCCGTTGCGCACCTGGAGCGCGACCAGGCCCGCCGGCACGTTGCCGCGAGCGCTGAACCGTTGCCAATCCGGGGAGAGGGTGCATGGGACGCTGAGCAGCGGCTTCGGGCCGCGGTTCTTCTGCGCGTCAATGGGGATGAGGTCGAGGCTGACCTTCCCGCCGGCCTCGCCGCGGACGTAGGCCGAGAGGGTCATCTCGCCCCCCTGCTTCAGCTCGTAGACTCGCGAGAACGCGTTGGAGCCTGCCGGCACGTGGAGGCAGTAGCGGCCGTGGAACGGCTGCTTCGCCTCCTCGTCGCGCTTCGAGAAGATATGACAGTAAGTGTAGGACAGGTTGCAGGCGGCCCAGCCGTCGGGGAGGCCAAGCTCGAAGCTGGAGTTCGGCAGGAGGTTCTTCCGCCCATCGAACGAGCGCAGCTCAATGAGGGCGGCAACGGGCATGGCTTTTGGCGCGGGTGTCTCGTACTGCTCGATGGGCCGGACGTCGAGGAGCGGCGTCCGGCCGCTCAGCACCTCGTTGGCAAGCGGGCGGCCCTGAACGATGCATCGCTCCAGGGCCAGCGACGGCCCCTGCGTCTCGGAGAGGTCCGACGTGAGGTAGATCGAGTCGACCCACAGGGAGCGTGCCTGGCATTCGTACAGGATGCGGAGGCCTTTCCCGCCGAACTGCGCCGCCGTCAGGGAGAGACTCGCGGCTGGCTGCTTCAGCTCGACCTCCTGGAGCGGCAGCCATGCGAACCTCCCCTGCCAGGTCCACTTGAAGTCAACGGGCGGCGCTTCCCCGATGCCCAGCCGCACGATGTTCTCCCTGTCGTGCCACTGGGTTCCCGCGACGCGGAGGCTGACCTTGTACTTCCCCGGCGGGATGGGCGGTGCGAGGGACTTCGAGATGGTTCTGGCCGCGGGAGGGGCCGTGTCGTGGACCGCCGCGATGGCCCCTCGTCCAGGCGCTCCGTAAGCCCGGCAGTTCGCCTCCCGAGCGTACCATCTCCCGAGGCCGGGGTTATCGAAGGGGTAGAGCACCAGCCCTACGAAGTGCTCGGCCTCTATGACCCACCTGTGCGCGTCGCGCTCAAGCGAGGCCGCCTGAGCAGCCAGCGCGGCCCCGAGCGCCCCCACCAGCCAAAGGCATCGCATAGCCCGCCTCCTCTCGGCCGAGACGGCTCCCGCTAGCGTTGCATTTTAGCACCGAAGAGCAGGCAGCACAATAGGGTGGGAACCACGGCAGCGGGACAGATCGTAGGCCTTCGAAGCCTACGGTTGGGGGTTCGAGTCCCTCCGGGCGCGCCATACAAGCAACCCAAGACCCTACAGCCACTTATGACCGTAGGGTCTTGGTGTTTCCACGGTTATGATTCCGGCCGAGATCGGCTTAGCGGCACAGGAAATCGGGACACAGAGGGACCCCGCGGGACACGAGAACCCATCACTTGATGCTCGAAGTTGGCAAGTTCTGGCACAAGGCACCATCCTGGCCTTACCCCAGGTCGCGGGAGACCCTCTCACCATGCCCCGGGCCGCCGAGGTCGACTCTGAACTCATCTTCCGCATGGTGGCTCAGGCGCAGAACGAGGAGAAGGTTTGATTTCGAGGCCAGCATCGTAGGCCGCCGGGTCGAGCGCCCGTTCGGCCCCCAGCGCGATTGCCAACTCCCGCCGGTTGGGAAGTGGGCCAACGGCGGTGGAGCGCTCGGCGCCGCTCAGGGGGAGAAGGCCGGCTTGTGCTTGTAGAGGAAGACCTCATCGCCGACGCAGAACATCAGCACGCCGCGGGGCTCGACCGCTACGCCCAGCCCGGCAGGGAATTCCAGGCCAGGAATCTCCTTCCACTCGTCCCGAATCGGATGGAAGGCGTTGACCTTGCCGCGCCCTGATGCCCGAAACTCCTGCACCAGGAATTCGCCGCTCGCCGGATCGCAAACCAACTTGCTCTGCTCACGGCAGTTGACGTGGATCGGCGCCGGCTTCAAACGGTCAACCCGTCCCTGGGCGTCCATGCGATACACGGCCGTCGCACCCGCATCCCCCTGGCCGTCGCCGAGACCGAAGACCATGACCTTGTGAACCGGGTTGTACTCCATAACCCCGTGAATGCCGAAGGGATACGATCCCAGCCGGCGCTCGGCTTTCTTCTCGACGTCCCAGGCCTTGAGCGCCCGGCCCCAGTTGGCCTCGTAGATGAACGCCTTCATCTCCGGGAAGTACTCGGCCACCTGGTAGGCATCCTTGCCGCCGGCACTCGATCCCTCCGCTTTCGTCCAAGCTCCGGGGTCGATGTTGTA